>JALZUU010000167.1 GCA_023300665.1 Saprospiraceae bacterium
CGTAAAAAAATCGTCTTATACATCTTACGCTTTCATTAATAATCCAGATGGTTCTATTCGTTGGTTTTTTCCAAAGGCGAATCAAACGCCTTGTTTTTTAAACTTATACAATGGTTCTGGCTGGAAGTCTAATTTATTCGTAATGACTAGTAAATTACTGAGTAAATTCAAAGGTTTGTCCATTTTATGTGATGGACAATTTTCTGTTTTTAATAAAAATAGTCATTTTTTAACCACCAATTTTCCTGATATATCCTACGATGATTTTGCCGTTTTTACTGGAACTATTGGCGAGAACAGAAAAGCCATTATTGCTCTTTCGCAAAATGGTACAGGTTCTCAATTTATAAAAATTCCGTTAACGAATGCTGCCGCAACGCTGGTCAATAATGAATTAACGCAGCTTTCTTTTTTAGAAAAATTTGATTATAACACTACTATTATTCCAACAGTAAAACAGAAGGATGATCAGATTATGGTCAGTAATATTTCACCTATTCAAAAAAATAAAAATCAGAATTGGTCAGAAATTCATTGGAGTTCATTAAACGAATTATATCATCATTCTTACCAAGAAAAACCTTTAGCATCCACTTCTTTTTGGAAAACAATTATGAAAGGGATCCGTTTTTTGAATGAACCTTTTTCTATTAACAATGGATTATCCAAGGAGGCTATTCTATCATTAAAAAATAGAATGGAAGAAATTTTTCATCAGATCGATCCGTCCAGTTTGGTTCCTTTAGGAATTGGTCACGGTGATTTTACACCTTGGAATATGTATGTAGGAAAAGACCAATTACATATCTATGATTGGGAAATGAGTCAACCAGATTTTCCGCTATTATTTGATGTTTTTCATTATTTTTTTCAAAAAGGTATTCTAATAAAAAAAGACAAGTATGCTACGATTTGGAACGATCTACAAATCCAGCTAAAAACTAAAGAAGCAGAAAATATTTTGGCAACCTATTCTATAAATCAGTCAAAGCATTTTCAGCTTTACCTTTTATATATTGTTTCTTATTATTTACCAAAATATATTGCTCAACCTAAACTCCACGATCAAGTTCACTGGCTGATTTCTACTTGGCTGGAAGCAGTTCAAACGATCCATTCTGAAGGAGAACCTTCTTTAAATTTTTCTAATAATGAGAAAAAATTCTTGAATTTAGAAAAAACAAATTAACAACAAAAACATAAATAACTGATATTCAACTAGTTAAAGACAAAAACTAAAAAGGCATTGATTTAGTATTCTATTAGTCAAACGAGACTGTTCAGTTAAAGTGTGTCAGCGGGTTGGCCTTTCCTTTAGGAATACAAGGCGCGGGCGGCAAAATGACACACTTAGCAGTACAGTCTCAGTAAACCATACATACCATGACTAATAATAGAAAATCATTTATTCAATTCTTGTTTAATACACTAAAAGAAGAGGATTATATACTTTTAAAATTTATTGAAGAGGATATCACTAAAATTGATGAATCATCAGATTTAGATATTTGGTGGAATGATAAAAATCAGGATTTTATTCTTCAATATGCTCAGTCTCATCCTAGTGTTCAAAAGGTTTCAAGTCATCCTCAAAGCTTTATGAATCAGATTTTCATCTTTTTTAAAGATGGTGGCTTTCTTCAAATTGATTGCCTTTATCAATTGATTAGAAAAGATTTAATTTATCTCTCAAATGAGTATTTAAAAACTCAGCAAATTAAAAAAAATGGGATTAAAACTTATTCCAATTTCTGTCTTTTTGAACACCTCGTTTTATTCCATCAGTTAAATTTTGCTGGAATCCCAAACAAATACCTTCAATACTTTAAAAGCTTATCTCCAAAATCTTTAGCTTTTATTATTCTCCATTTTAATCAAAAATATCAGACCAATATTTTAGACCTAACCTCGCTTTCTTTCTTTCAGTCAGGCTTAGAAAAAGATCTCAAAAATTACCTTCGAAAACTAAAAGTAAACCGTTTTACTAAACGGCAAATTTCTAAAGTAAATTATTGCTTAGATACGGTTAGAAATTTTAAAAACCAAAGAGGGTTTCTTGTTTCTTTTAGTGGCGTCGACGGCGCTGGAAAAAGCACCATCCTGGAAGAGACCCGTGTTTTGCTTTCTAAAAAATTTAGAAAAAAAACCGTTGTCATCCGACATCGCCCTTCTCTACTTCCCATCTTAAGTAGTTTCATTTATGGAAAAAAACAAGCAGAAAAACGGACGACCAGTCGATTACCAAGAACCGGAAATAATAGTAGTTCTTTAAATTCACTATTTCGATTCTGTTATTATTTTGCTGATTATATTTTTGGAAGAAGTTATATTTTTTTAAAATACCAAATTAGAAATTACATTGTTCTATATGATCGGTATTATTTTGATTTCATTATTGATCCTAAAAGAACCAATCTTAAAATGAATCAAGATCTCCCAAAATGGTTGTATCGTTTTATACAAAAACCAAAGATAAATTTCTTCTTGTATGCACCTACTGAAATTATTTTAGAACGAAAACAGGAATTAACCTCTGAAGACATTCAAACACTTACTAAAGATTATCAGTCTCTCTTTACAGAATTTGAAAAAAATTATCCACAACAATATTACTCAATAGAAAATATTGAAAAAGACAAAACCTTAAATTTTATTTCTACACAATTAGTTCAAGCAATCTAAGATGATAAAGAAAATCATTATCCATATTATCAAAAAAAAGAATCCTAATTTTAGTTTAGATCCAACCGTTTCTAGTTTGATGATCCTAGCATTAGCTTGGCAAAAATTAATTCAAAAGGCGAGAACCTGGAAATTAATTTTTCTGGGAAGGTGGATCCCTACGCTATTCTTAGGAAGCGGTATTCAGTTTTTTAATTTATCGAATATCCGATTTGGTAAGTGGGTACAACTTGAAGATCAAGTTCAAGTAAGTGCGCTCAGTCGTCAGCCTGTGGTCTTCGGTAACAATGTCAAGATTGGCGCTTTTTCTAGAATCATTGCGGCTACTTCTTTTAATCAAATTGGAGAATTTATTCGAATTGGAAATAATGTAGGCATCGGAGAATTCAGCTATTTGGGCGGCGGTGGAGGTTTGAAAATTGGAGACGATTGTATTATCGGACAATATTTTAGTTGCCATCCAGAGAATCATAATTTTGGAAAAATAAATCAACTCATTCGATTACAAGGAGTTTCTAGAAAAGGAATTCAAATTGGAAAAAATTGTTGGATTGGCGCAAAGGTGACCATTTTAGATGGAGTAAAAATCGGCGAAAATTCTGTAATTGCAGCAGGTGCCGTTGTCAATAAAAACATGCCTGCAAATTCAGTTATTGGTGGAGTCCCGGCTCGCATTATTAAAAAAATTGTAGATCCTGAATTTAGCCGCTCAACGTTGCATTCCTATTTAAAACGAGACTGTTCGGTTAAAGTGTGTTAGCGGGTTGGCCTTTTCCTTTAGGAATACAAGGTGCGGGCTGCAAAATAACACACTTAGTAGAGCATCTCTATTTAAACTAACTCAAACAATGAGTCCACACTAAAAACCAGAAAAACAGAGATTCAAAATCTTATTTAATATAAAAAAAATAATTTATTCGCGATAAAAGATATACACGTTAAAGAATCTCTGCGTCTTTGCGTTCTCTGCGAGAAAAACACTTTTTAGAGCAGGCTCAACCATCAACCATGAAGCATAATATACCAACCATTTTAGTAACCGCTTATGCCGTCAATCCTTACAAAGGATCGGAGGATGGAACTGGATGGAATATGATTATAGAAATTGCAAAACAACAGAAAGTGATTGCTATTACAAGAGCCAATAACCAAAAAGATATTGAAAAATATTTAAGCGAAAATCAACTGGAGCAAGCGGAACAATTGACCTTTGAATATTTTGACTTACCCTATTGGATGCGATTTTGGAAAAAAGGAGGAAGAGGAGCACTACTCTATTTTTACCTTTGGCAAATCGGTTTGGTGTTTTTTATTCTTA
The DNA here is from genome assembly GCA_023300665.1 of Saprospiraceae bacterium. Lineage (GTDB taxonomy): Bacteria > Bacteroidota > Bacteroidia > Chitinophagales > Saprospiraceae > JALZUU01. The sequence continues at coordinate 4,001 of JALZUU010000167.1, forward strand.
ACAAAAAGATTCAATTTGAAGTTGCACATCATCTAAATTTCCATAATGATTGGACGCCAAGTTTTCTGTGGCTACTAGGAAAACCGCTTGTCTGGGGTCCCATCGGACACCATCCTGCTATCCCAAAAGCATACCTGATAGACAGTGCAGGAAAAAAAGCGCACCTACTAGATCGCCTCAAATGGAAGGTAAAAAAAATATTTTGGCATTTTGATCCTTTTCTAAAAATAACTCGATGGAAAGCAGAAAAAATCATTACGATTAATAGTAGTGTAAAAAATTGCTTAGGCTTTAAAAACCAAAAAGAAGTACGGATGCCCGCCGTGGCTGCAAGTGTTCCTAAATCGAATAACTATCAAAAAGAACTGGTTGGAAACAAATTTAATATTTTATCCATTGGAAGATTTGTTCCACTAAAAGGATTCGATATCACCATTAAATCTTTCAGTCATTTTTACCATGCACAAGAAGCTTCAATACAAAAAAAACTCCAACTAACTTTAATCGGAAAAGGTCCTCAAAAGGCGTCCCTGCAAAAACTAGCAATGGATTTAAACCTAACCGATGCCGTTCAATTTATCGAATGGATGCCCAAATCAGAACTACAAAATTACTTTCGTTCTTCTGCCTTTTTTCTATTCCCTTCTCATGAAGGAGCGGGAATGGTCGTACCAGAAGCCTTATCTTTTGGCTTACCAATTCTATGTTTTGATAATGAAGGTCCAGGTGAATTGATGGATTTAACTTGCGGATTTAAAGTACCTTATTCTACTCCCCAAAAAAGCATTCTCCAATTTTCAAAATATATGCATCAACTCTATCATTCAAAAGAACAGAGAACAAAATTATCGAAAGGAGCAATCACTTATTTTGAAAATTATCTTACTTGGGAAAGAAAAGGAAAAATAATTAGTCAAGCTTACCAAAACATTTTAAATCCCCAATTCGAAAATAAAAAAAGAACTACTACTAGTGCCCCTTTTACGGTTCTAAAATATTAAGACCATGAAAAAAATTATCTGTGCGCACTTATATAATGATTTTAGTGGTAGCCCATTAGTGCTTTCAACCATCATAAAATCATTTAAATCCAAGGGCTTTCCAGTGGAAATAATTACTTCTACGGAAGCATCAGGTTTTTTATCTGATTTGGAGGTAAAAATAAGATCTAATAATTATCGGTTTATAAATAATAGGTATTTACGACTGGTTTTATTTTTGTTTTGTCAAGTATGGATGTTTTTTCAAACCTTGCAATACCGTCGAGAAGACGTCGTAATTTATGTAAATACGTTGCTCCCTTTTGGAGTAGCTATTGCAGGTAAACTAATGGGTAAAAAAGTAATATATCATTTTCATGAAACTTCTTTAAACCCCCTTTTATTGAAAAAATTTCTGAAATGGATCGCTAGTAAGACCGCCACCGAAATTGTTTATGTATCTAAATTTTTAAAAAAACAAGAAGGCTTACCAATGGTTTCGGCAAAAGTGATTTATAATTGCTTGTCTGATGAATTTGTAAAAAAGGCAGAATCAAATATATTATCACCAACTAAAAAAGCACCTTTTCGAGTTTTAATGCTATGCTCTTTAAAAAAATATAAAGGAGTAAATCAATTTCTAAGCCTTGCTGAAAAATTACCCAATCTGGTTTTTGATTTAGTTTTAAACGCTACTATAGAAGAAATTGATGTCTTTTTTAAAGAATACACCTTACCAAAAAATTTACATTTATATTCTAAACAAAGTAATGTACATCCATTTTTTAAAAAGGCTAATCTAGTCTTAAATTTATCGCACCCAGAAGAATGGATTGAAACCTTTGGTATGACCTTAATAGAAGGGATGCAATACGGACTACCCGTCATTGCTCCACCCGTTGGAGGCCCAAAAGAACTCGTCATCTCTGGATTTAATGGCTATTTAATTGATCAAAGAAATGAAAAAGAATTGACTACAAAGGTCAATAAAATAGCAACGGATCAAAAACATTATCAGCAACTTTCTAAAAATGCCATTCAATTCGTTAACAAATTTTCAAAGAAAAATGTAGAAAATCAAATATTAAATTTGGTTGGAAATTAAACCCCACTAGCTTTGAGAAACCCGAGTCATAGCAAGAAGCCAAACAAGGTTTCTTAAAGCGGCATCTGACACGCGTTTTTGGAGTTTTTAAACAACGACAATTATCAAAAAACTAAACCTAAGCCAATATTAGCTAAAAACTTATCATTTTTTTATTATATTTGACTCATTCTTGGTGAAATTGTTCAATAAACAATTAGCAAAATATCTGATTATTGCCTGTCAATCGTTGCTATTTGGAACAACCAAAAATTCACAAACCGTTCGTTATAATTCTATTATCTTTTGAACTAAGTAGGTCCACCTACTTCGATGAAGCTGTTTAATCATCAATAGATAAACCCATTAAGCTATGACCAACTTACTAAAAACAATACCTTTTTTATTTTTATTTTGGATCCCTTTTTTCCTATTACAAGAGTCTCCAAAGGACTCGACCTCCGTAGAAGATTCCATTATTGTAGAACCTTTTTGTGCACAGGATTGGATTCAAAAATCAAAGGAGGAACAAGATCCAACAATTCGGATTCGCCAAGAAAATTTTGAGCGACAATGGCAAGCCTTTAATAACCAACCTGCCAATTTAACCAAAACTCCGCCAGCAGATTTCACCCTTCCCGTCGTTTTTCATATTATCCACAATAATGGTCCTGGAAATATTTCTGATGCGCTCGTATTACAAGGTTTTCAAGATCTAAATAATTCTTTCGCTAACCTAGATTATTACGATCCAAATACGGGTGTAGATACTAAAATAGAATTTTGTTTAGCCAAACGAGATCCTGATGGTAACGCAACCACTGGAATCACTCGAACCGTTTCAACCTTAACTAACTTAACCATAGAAACGGAAGATCTCCAAATGAAAGATTTATCTCGATGGGATCCATTACATTATATCAACGTTTGGATCGTCAATGGCATTTGTTCGGCAGGTTCAGGTTGTGGTGTAGCAGGATATGCTTACCTACCCGCTTCTCATGGAGAACCAGAGGATGGTATCGTAATGGAGGCAAATTGGCTAGGAGTTGATCCTGCTAGTTCGGCAGTCTTGACACATGAAATGGGTCATTACTTAGGTTTGTATCATACTTTCCAAGGAGGTTGCGGAAACGATGATTGTCTACAAAATGGGGATCGCGTTTGTGATACGCCACCAGATCAATCTACTGCTCCCGTTCCTTGTAATTCCTCGATGAATAGTTGCATGACCGATGTCAACACAGCAGACCTTAATAATCCGTTTACATCTGATCAAGATGATATGTTTATCAATTATATGGATTATGGTGATTGGAATTGTTATTCTGCTTTTACGCAAGGACAAGCCGACCGGATGACCTTTTTTATTGAGAATGTCCGACCGTCTTTATTGGATTCAGAAGCATGTCAAGATCCATGTACTTCTAATTTAACAGCTTCATTCACCGCTCCTAGTTTAATAGTTGACTTAGAAGGAAGTTTAAATTTTACAAATACCAGTTCGAATGCCACCACTTATAGTTGGTTGATAAACGGGGTGGAATTTTCAACGGATGTAAATCCTAGTTATACTTTTAATACAGAAGGCAATTTTGAAATTACTTTAATTGCCAGAAATGCAGACCCAAATTGTGTAGAAAGAATGACGATTTCCATTCAGGTGGTTTGTCCTGTTCAAGCCAACTTTACCGTAAATAGTACGCCTCCTTTCCTAGTAGATCAAAATGTTATTTTTTCAAACACTTCAATCAACGCCACAGACCATGCATGGTTTTTAGATGGTATCCCTGTTTCTACGCAGGGACAATATGCCACTTCTTTTTCTACTCCAGGAATTTATGAACTATGTTATATTGCTTCTTCCGCAATTTGTGCAGATACTATTTGCCAACAATACGCTATCCTGACGGATATAGATTGTAGTAGTGGTTTGGATGATGATGGCGATGGTTTGGTCGGATGTTATGATCCCGATTGTTGTGCAGATGAAGATTGTGTAAATAATTATTATAACGAATGTCCGATTGATTGTGAGTTTGATCCTACGGAAGCTGATTTTGAATTAGAACTAGAATGGGCTTCTTCAGGACAAGGCAACTGGTGTAATTATAATACCCCAATTGTAGGAGATTTAGATGGTGATGGCATCCCAGAAGTAATTGGAAAACCATGTACAGGAACGGGACAATCCCCTTTTGCTGCGCTTCCCAATCTACTGATTGTAGATGGAGCAACGGGAATTATAGAAGACATTATTGAAACACCAGGCTTAAAATATTTATGGGATGGACCTAGTATTGCAGATGTAGATCAAGATGGATATCCGGAAATATTCTTCCAAGCCTCAGATCATTCTTCCAATCAAAATTATCAAACAGGTGGTCCCATTATCTCTGGAGATGTAAGACGAAAAATTCTTTGTTATAGCTATAATGGAAGTACTTATGTTGAAAAATGGATGTCAGATGCACCTGCTGGTTATAATGCTTTGGAAGAAGCAAATACCGTTAGTATCACAGATTTCAACCATGATGGTATCGCTGAATTATATGTCCAAAATATGATTTTTAATGCGCTCGATGGAACCCTTTTAGTCTCAGGAGGAGCACAAGCGCATCGAGGAATGAAATATTTTGGAGAGACTTTAATTCAAGCTTCTTCTTATACCGTAGCCGTCGATGTATTACCAGATAATGCTTGCACAAATTGTGCTGGTTTGGAATTAGTCGCTGGAGGAACTGTTTATTCAGTGAATATTGATAATGTCAATTCTACGATTTTTCCAGAACGAATTTTACCCAATTCTAGCGATGGCTGGACAAGCATTGCCGATGTGGATCAAGATGGAGATTTAGATGCCGTAGTGGCTACCAATGTCTCAAATTCAACCCAAGCAATCGTCTTTGTTTGGGACTTACAGACAACAACAGAGCTATACCCTCCTACTACTTTGCAAACTTCTTTGTCTTATGTAGCCTTAGCAAACGTGGCCGATTTCGATGGAGAAAAAGGCGTTGAAATTGGTGTTTGTACACGCTATATTTATCAAGTTTTAAAACCTGTCAATGGTCAGCTAACGGTTTTATGGGAAATTAATACCAATGATTTTTCTGGCCAAACCGGAACCACTGTTTTTGATTTTAATAATGATGGCGCCAATGAAGTGGTGTATCGACAAGAGACAGAAATTCAAATTTTAAATGGTGCCGATGGAACCATCTTAGCCACTGCTCCTTGTACTTCCGGTACACGGGTAGAATATCCGATTGTGGTGGATGTGGATGCGGATGGAGAAACAGAAATTTTATGTAGCTGTACCAATGAATTAAAATCCTTTGGGTCCGCAGGTACTCCTTGGGTAAGTACCCGTCAGGTATGGAATCAACATGTTTACTTTAATGTCAATATCAATGACGACCTGACCATTCCAATCCAACAACAAGCTCATCATATTGTCGGAGATAGTATTGTCCTAAATAATTTCTTAACACAATATGGAGACAATCGATTTCCAGCCTTTGATGTTAGTGTAGAATTTGTAGAAGTTAATTGTAATGATACAAATATTGACCCCGATGGAATGTATATGGACATTACTTATGAGTTTTGTAATCAAGGTAGTCGAGCAATTATTGATGATGTATTTTTTACACTTTATGAAGGAGATCCTACGCAAGCGTCTGTTTCCTCAACGACTTCCAACGCAAGCAATTGGTGGAGCAACGATCTTCCTCCAGGGGATTGCATTCGAATAACAGAACAATTACTTCGAAATACTTATTATGGGGTAATCAATGATGATGGAGACGCGACCTTACCCTTAAACTTTGAAACCATTTTTCCTATTACTCCTTTTCCTGAATGTGATTATAGTAATAATTATGATGCTTTTATTTTAAATGA
>JALZUU010000168.1 GCA_023300665.1 Saprospiraceae bacterium
TCTCTGCGTCTTTGCGAACTCCGCGAGAAAAACACTTTTTAGAGCAAGCTTAACAATTCCACAATTTCTAAGATATTCCCAATAATAAAAACGTACCCGCAATTTGATAAGAAGTCATTCCTTTTGGAATTGCTTCATCATTCGAAATTTTTTGTCGGATCAATCGATAGACACCATAATAAGTCTGACCATTTTTTTCGATTGCGGCCTGCTTTCCTCCAATCGAATCATTGATAGAAAAGATCAACATAAATCCAAGTTTGCCATATTCAGGTCGCTCTAAAAAAGCAGCTGCTTGAATACATGCGGTCATACCGAGCTCACGAATTGGTGCATCTAAAACAAAGGCATCTTGTGGTCCTTTACTACTAAGTTGGTCGTAAGAAGTTGGAATATCTGAACCTCCATTGGCGCCGGTTCCTCTGGCTTGTTCTGGCAATTTAAATTCACCAGGTGCCTGTAAATCACTATTTCTACCACTGTCCGTTCCATCAGTAACAAGAATGGTTAATCCTTTTTCGGTAGTTTGAAATTGAGCATTAACGGTATTAATAGCAAAGAGTATAAAAAGAGAGCAAAATATATGTTTCATGATTTTTTATTTTTAAACAACTTCTATTAGTTGTGTCTGAAAGTGCTTGAGTTTATAAATTTATTTAGATGTTGACGATTAATACTAGCTTTTTGGGCCAGTTTTGTCAAGTCTTATAGTAAAGAAACGTATTTTTTTTCGAAAAAAGTTTATGAGCCTTTAAAAATATAGAATTATCAAGTGCTTACTCTCTTTCATGAATCGTTCCCGCTCTAAACTTCAAAAAACTTCCTGCTCGTTCTCTAAAATGTGCAATGATTTCTGCAGCTACCGAGAGCGCAATCTCTTCAGGTGATTCTGCTCCGATATCTAAGCCTATGGGGCTAAAAAAAGTATTTATATTTTCTAAATCTATATTATTTCCATTCTCTTGCAATTCATTTTGCATTTTGATCATACGCTTCTTTGGTCCTAACATACCCATGTAAGGTGGGTTTTGTTTTTGGAATAATTCTAAGATATGCATATCCCATTTATAATCGTGAGACATCAATACAACGGCAGTATATTCGTCTATCGTTAGTTGATTAGCTTCTTCATAAGATAAAACTTGCTTGGATAAACTAAATATTGATTTGTCCAATTTGCGTTTTAAACCAACGACATTTATCTCCCAACCCAACTCATTTGCAATACCTGCAAAAGCATTGACATCATAATTATCGCCTACAATGATAAGCTTTAGTTCAGGTCGAAGAAATTCTATTAAAATGGAAATCTTTTCTCCATCAGAAGTCATGAATTCAAAAACTTTAGATTTTCTACGTTGATGAACGATGGTCGTTTTTTCTATTAATGCTTCTTTGGAAATATTCAGCGTAGTAATAAATTCCGCTATATCTTCTTCGGCAGCGAATAGCCCCATGTTTTTGAATGAACCAGTATTAACACCAATAACTTGATAAAAAATAGAAGGAATTCTTTTAGCTTGGATTTTTTTTAAGCGTTCTATCGGATTGTTTTCATCGGTTGGATCAATAGGCATAAACAATACCTCAATACGTCCATTGCAACCCAACCCAACACCTATTTGATGATCATCCTCATCCATCGTATCATAAACAACAATAGATGGTTCTTTTTTGAAAATAGCAACATTAGCTCTTTTTAATGCATCTCCTTCCAAACAGCCACCACTGATTCCACCAATCCAAATACCCGAACTTTGCACCAACATACGCGCGCCAATCCGACGATAAGCAGATTCCTCAACACTTACGACCGTAGCTAAAGCTGCTTGCTCCTTTTTCCAGTTTATCTGGCCATAAGTATTGATAATATTCCTGATTTCTTTCATTTACTAAATTTTTGAACAACTTCATTTTTTAAAGATAAAAAATCTTCTTGGTAGGGCAAATAATTCCAAAAGCTCCTTAAAACAATCAGCCTGCAGGTATTTATCTGGTTACGATCAAAACAGAAGATGGCGTTTGGATAAAAAAAGTGATAAAAGTAGAGTAGGAATGGCAATGACAAAGCCCCTTACTTAAAGTACCATAAAATAGGACATCGTCTGATAAAAGACGATGTCCTATTTTATGTTGCTATATACTTAAACAAGTATTAAAACGCCATATCCATCCACTCGTTGTAAAGTTCAAGAATACCTTTTTGTTTGCCACTGATAGAAATATCAGCGAGAGGATGGTCCATAATACCCGATCCATTTTTATCAACTAAAACCAATAAACCGCCATCTTCATCCCATTCATCAATTGATTTTATTGTCATTTTTGTTTTTGGAGGATCACTATAATAACCTCTACTTTTACCGTTAAGAGGGAGTTGAAGATTTTTTGTAAGCCAAAATTTCCAGTTATCTTGATCTGATTTTTCGGGAAATTTTAATAAAATCTCCTGCATGAGTGCGTTGTCTTTTTTGGGGAGATATTCCCATTGGTTACTGTGTAAAAACGTACGATAGGTAGCTATTGCTTCATTGAGTGTATCGCGTGGAGGCACTTTTTTAAGATCGGATATTTCTAGGTTTATCAATTGGAATTGGATGTCTTCATCGATAGAAAAAGCGATGAGATCTTTTGGTAATGCTTTTAAGGCGATGCTGTCTAATTGAATTTCGTAAGTTACCTCATTATCTATTTTATAAACACCTGCAACACGACCCTGCCATCCTTTTATTTTTATTCCGTTGGCATACGGATATTTTATATTCTTTTTTATTTGAACAGAAGTGCCGATTGGGAATTTAGGGTTTTTTACTGGCTGAGGTTCGTCATCAAAAAAATCACCAAACATTTCGTCTACATTAAAGAAATCATCATCTAAGCCTTCCAAAAAATCTAATGGTGAGACAGCCATTTGTTGTTCAGCCAGTTCTTTCATAGGCTCCATATTTCCTTTTTTTACACATAGTTGTAACGTATCTTTAAGTTCAGTCAGACTGTCTATATGCATTTCTAAATCTTCTGTCATTGCATTGAGTCCTATTCCATATTTTTCAGCTCGATTGATATCTGTAAGCATATTTCCCAAATCAGATTTTCGGAGTGCTTTTATTTCTGAACTCATTCGAGTTATTTGGTTTTTGATAAAGTTTAAATCACGTGTGAGGCGTTTTATTTCTTGGGTCAACATGTCTACGGTGATTGCTTTACCCGTAAAATTAGCAACTTTGTCGCCTAAGTAGATTTTTTCTAACTCTAATAGTTTATCAATATCTCCCGCTTGATAAGCTTCGTTAATTTCTTGCATTAAAGAATGAAAATCTTTTTGCTGTTTATCATTTCTAGCCTTGTCAGGATGAAAATTAGTAGAGAGTTTTATAAAAACTTTGCGAATATTTTTCTGTTCTTCTTGAGGAGGTTTTACTTGGAATTGCTGAAATATATCACGCATTTTTGCACGTTGTTCCGCTTCAAACTCGGGATCTTCTTTACTTTTTTGAAAAAGGTCAAATTCTTCTCCCCCTTGTGTTTCTTCCATGTCCTCTAGCAGCATATCTATCTGTTCTTTATCTGCTTTGTTGACGGTCTTAAATTTTTTACAAATGTTGAGTAATTCAACAATTTCTTGTCGAAGTTTCTCCATTTTTTCCATGCTACTAAAAACTGCGTTGGACATTTTTCTTTGGATGTCTGTAATTTCTTGCTTAGTATTTTTTAGTCGAGTCTTAAGCCTTTTGAGTGTCGTACGCTCCTTTTTGATTAGCTGATGTAATTCTTTTATTCGTACTTCTTTTTGAAGCATCTCTGGGCTCTTACTGATTTCTTTACTCATAGTATAATATTGAAATTTTTTAAACAGCTTCTATAATTCTTTTAAAGATAAAGAATTTTTTTATTTGGGTTTAGGTAAAGTTATAGCACTCTACTTAATTCATCAATCATAGCAGGTCGCCTGACATACTGAGCTTGGAATATTTCTAGCAACTCAATTACAAGATCTCGACCACCTTTTATTTTTAGGAGGTCTTTTAACTTATTGGCAACTTGTTTATAATGGGAACGACTACCTGCTTGATTAGCTTGATGGATAATCATAGGTTTGTAGAGCGTGAGCATTTCTTCAGGAAATTTTTTATGAAGATGAAATCCATATTGCTCTAAAGTATGTGAAGCAATTTTTTTGGTATGCAATAAATCCAAGAGTCGTTCCCATAATTGTTCTTCTACATAAATTTGGGCAAGTGTATGGATAGTATTGTAATTTGTAGTTTTGCTTTTTTCAAGTATTTGTAAAATAATTTTTTCTCTTTCTTCTTCCCAATCAGTTAAATCAAAACTATCTTTGAGTTGAAGTAAATAATCCATACTTCGATAGTTATTAAAGAAAGCTTCTCGTAATAATTTTCTTTCCTCTTCCACATCTTTTTCTAGGCGACTAATTTTGATAAGTTCATTTCCCCATTCGGTGACTGTTCCAGGATGACGTTCTTCTTCAGCTACTTTGATGCCTTCAGCAATGAGTTGTTTAGCAGATTCATAATCTTCTTTTTCAAAAAGCACTTCTAATTTCATTTGACGAATTCGAGGGAAATAAATATAGCGACTGATTAAATTTTCCGATGCTTCTTCATTACCAATTCGCTGAGCAATATTGATTAAGATACTGATATAACGTTCTTGACTATATTTAAGATAATTACCCTCTAAGCTATCTAAAGTTTTCTGTACCACTTTCTGAATCTGCTTCAATCTAGATGCCTCTAAGTTTTGTCCTAAAAGAGTAGCTAGCATATCACCTTTAAAACCAAAGTCTGTTTTATCGTTTTGAAAAGCATCAAGCAAAAAATCAAAAATTTGATCCTTGAAAATGGGGGGAACGACAGGTGACTCTAGCAAACTTTCTAAAATACCTAGTGCATAGTGACAACTGCCTTGAAGCGCACCACTAGAGTCATCGACGGTCAATAATAAATTAGGTATTTTTAACAATATTGCTGCGCAAATGTCAAGCGCATCTAGGTAGTTTTTCTTTTGAATGGCTGTCTCAGCTTGCGATAATATACTGTCAAAAGCATTACTTAATTTTTGACCATCTCGATAATCGATATAGCCATAGTTTCCTACAGCATTGTTAATTAAACTATCAACAAATTTATTGTAGCGGTCTTTATCTCCTACATCTAGAAGGTCTAGAAATTCTGATATGAATTTTTGCTTAAGGTCTTTATGGTAACGAAGATTTTTTTTGAAAAATTTTAAAAGGTCTTCTTGTTTAGCATTTTTGAAAATTTCATCAACTTGGTTCTTTGCCTTTTGGGTTTTGGAAGATTTAGTATTAATACTTTCTGCACGAACAGCGTAGAGAACTGCGACAACATGTTTACAAATAGGACCTTGGATATATGGACAATCGCAATTCCACTCTTTAATAGAACGAATGCCTTTGATGGCTACTTCATATATTTCTGAGCCGTGAACACTAGCGAACCAATGACCATCTTCTTTGGTCAAATCTTCGACAGCTCCCCTATCGAAATAATTTTTTCCACGAGACAAAATAATTTCGGAAATATGCTGTTCAAAATCTTTGTAATTCATAGTAAGAGCTGATTAAATCGAAAAATAATAAATTAAAAACAGATATTCTAATCAACAGAAGGCCCTTTCCATTGAGAGATCAAGTACTCGATATATTTTCTGCTTTTCTTTTTCTTGATGGCAAGTTCACGTTTACGAGCTTTTGATTCTATGTCGAAAGATTCAAAATAAACGATCTTCCAAGGTTTTTTTGTGGAAGTATAACCAGAGGAAGAGTTGTTGTGTTTTTTCAGACGTTGTTCTAGATTACTGGTAAACCCAATGTAGAAAGATTGATCTTTAAGACTTTGAAGGATATAAGTGAAATACATAAGGGAAAGGTACAAAAAACACGAAAGCCACTCAAGTTTCCTTGAGCGGCTTATGCGGTCTGGACGGGACTCGAACCCGCGACCCCCTGCGTGACAGGCAGGTATTCTAACCAACTGAACTACCAGACCAATATTTTAGAAAACACTCTAGCTTATATATTAAAAATAATATGGAGTTACTCGAATTTGCGACCCTCCCGAATTTACTTCGGGACAGGTATTCTAACCAACTGAACTACCAGACCATTATTTTAAAAGCTAGAAAACTTAATTTTTTATTTTGTACTAAAATCGAACGTTTTCGTTTCAGCGAATGCAAATGTAAAATTGTTTTGGCAAAGATGCAATAGTTTACCCCTAAAAATAAAAAAAGTTTCTCTCAGAGCATGCAATCCCAATGATTTTGCCATCTTTGTAAGCTTAAAGTAGCTTTTATAGCTATATAAACATTGCACAAATGAGTTTCAGTAAACGTTTTTATTGAAACCTACACCCAAAAAAACATTAGACTATGGTGTTTTTAGAATTTGAAAAACCCTTGGAAAGCCTTTACCAACAACTTGATAAAATTAAGCAAGTTGGTGAAGCTGGTGATATCGACGTATCTGATAAGATCGCCGAACTGGAAAATAAAATTAAAAATGAGCGTAAAGCCATTTATGATAACTTAACCGGTTGGCAGAAAGTTCAGCTTTCTCGTCATCCTGAGCGACCTTATTCTCTTTTTTACATTAACCAAATGTGTAAAAAATTTATTGAGTTGCACGGTGATCGATATTTTAAAGATGATAAAGCCATCGTCGGCGGCATCGGTAACCTCGATGGTCAGTCCGTCGTTTTTATTGGTCATCAAAAAGGAGTCAATACTAAAATGCGACAGTATCGCAATTTTGGAATGGCAAACCCTGAAGGATATCGAAAAGCACTCCGCCTTATGAAAATGGCCGAACGCTTTAACCTACCCGTTATTTGTTTAATCGATACCCCTGGTGCTTACCCTGGACTAGAAGCGGAAGAACGTGGTCAGGCAGAGGCGATTGCTCGAAACCTTTTCGAAATGGCACAACTTCGCGTACCAATCGTTTGTGCAGTAATTGGTGAAGGTGCTTCTGGTGGAGCAATTGGTATCGGACTAGGTGATCAGGTCTTTATGATGGAAAATACTTGGTATTCTGTTATTTCACCTGAATCTTGTTCTTCTATTCTTTGGCGAAGCTGGGACTATAAAGAACAAGCTGCGGAAGCACTTAAATTAACAGCCGACCATATGCTCGAATTTAGACTCATTGATGGAATCGTCAAAGAACCACCAGGTGGCGCACATTCTGCTCCAGAAGATGCGGTCAAAATGTTGAAAAAACAATTGAAAAAATCTATTGCAGAACTACAAGAAATGGACGTAGATGCACGGATCGAAGCCCGAATTAATAAATATAGTCAAATGGGACACTACGATTTGATAAAAGAAAAAGCAATCGTGGAAACAAAATCAACACGGTAACGACCAACATCTTTATGTTGTATCGTTGAAGGAACTGTGTAGATGTACTATTTGACAAAGTTAAATGGTGAGACCTAACCTACTAATTAGATCACCGTCACCACATTTACTATGAGAATCTTTAATGAATGGAAAGCAAAACAACGAGAACAATCGTTGTTGACTAAAATTCGTAGCCGGAATATTACGCGCTACCCAATGAGTTTTGAACAAGCTCAAACGGTTGGACTATTATTCGATGCCACGGATCCTCACCACCGGAATATTGTTCGTGAATACGCAGAAGAACTCAGCAACAAAGGTAAAGAGGTTACTTTATTCGCTTTTTTACAAGAAAACGAAGCAAATCCCAACTTTACGTTCAAGCATTTTACTAAAAAAGATCTTAATTGGATCGGATACCCAAATGACGAGACTATCAACGGATTCGTTAATCAGTCATTTGATTTTTTAATTAATCTTTATCTAGACCAACAGCCTGCACTCGAATATGTATCTGGTTTATCTCATGCACATCTGCGAGTTGGACCATATTCCCAAAAATTACATTGCTATGATTTGATGATCGACACCTCTCGTCAACCTAATCTCAATTTTTTTGTAAAACACGTATCTTATTTTTTGAACCGTTTGAAGAATAGCAGTAGAGCATGATATCAACAGATTTTTCGGGGACCGGAGTTGCCTTAATTACTCCTTTTACAACTATTGGGGCAGTGGATTATCCAGCTTTGGAAAGGCTGATCAATCATTGTATCGACGGTGGAGTCGATTATTTAGTTTCTCTTGGAACAACGGGCGAAGCCATCACCCTTAGCAGAGAAGAATGCCTTGAAGTTTTTGCTTTTACTAAAAAAATAAATAATGGTCGCGTATCGCTAATGGCTGGTTTATTTGGTCATAATGATACGGCTGCACTACAAAAGCGAGTACAAGATTTTGATTTTTCTGGTTTCGATGGAATGCTTTCTAGTAGTCCAGCTTATAATAAGCCTACGCAAGAAGGTATTTATCAACATTATATGAAATTGGTTGAAGTAGCGCCAGTTCCTATCGTGATTTATAATGTACCAGGACGAACATCCTCAAAGGTTGAACCAGAAACCATCCTTCGATTGGCTCATGCTTCTAATAAATTTGTAGCCGTTAAGGACGCAACAGGTGATTTAGTAGGAGCTGCTAAAATTATTAAGGACAAACCCGCTCATTTTCAAGTCTTATCTGGAGATGACCCAACTTGTTTACCACTTATTTCTATTGGTGGAACAGGCGTTATCTCTGTAATTGGCAATTTATTACCCGGACCTTACAGCCAAATGGTAAAAGCCGCTAGAAATGGAGACTTTTCTACTGCTAAAGCTATTCACCTTGCCACCATCAATTTACACGATTGGCTCTATCTAGAAGGTAATCCAGTAGGTATTAAAGCAGCTTTGGAAATTGCTGGAATTTGTACCCGACATACGCGGTTGCCATTGGTTTCTTACTCAGATACCGCTTTTGTTGAAATGAAAAAAGAAATAGAAGCCACATTGAAAGCACTCAAGGCAGGTGTTGCTTAGTTATTTCTCTATTTATGCTTAAAAATATCCTTTTTTGACCGTTTTCTGACCACGTTCCCTTGCAGTTTAATATTTCCATTCCCCATATAAAAAAAACACTCCCATAAGCTTTTATTAAAAAGATAATATCGCTACCTTTGCACTCGATTTGAAAAAAAATCTCCATAAGTGTAATTGACCTATGCGTATAAAATCAACTTTTCGGATATTCTGTTTACTTGCCATTTTAATAAATGGTTTTAGTAATCATGTTTTAGCCTCTAACGATGGACCCTTCAATTCTGGTGAAGCAGCTTTGCACCATATCGCGGATGCTCATACATTCCACCTTTTTGGTGATCATTATTTACCTTTACCAGCAATGATCTTTTATGATCGTAATGGAGAAGGAGTTACTTTCTTACCTTCTTCGGCTAGTTTCGATATTGGAAAAGGTGGTAATGGTAATCTTGCGATTGACCGTTATGTACTAGTGCATGGAGTGGTACAAAGAATTAAAGATACGAACTTCCCATCTGGAACAGTAAATATTACCTGGGATGGTCATGATGATCACGGAGGACAAAGTCACGGTCATGATCACGATCATGGAGGTCATGGTGAAAAAAATCATAAAGAAGAAGCAAAAGGACATGGAGCTACACAAGTTTTTTATAATGGAAAAGGATATGATTTAGAACACCGAACTACTTTTGATGGAGGTCTTGCTGGTGGTGGAGTAACTTCTTACATGGACTTTTCTATTACTAAGAATGTTTTTACCATGTTGTTTGTCGCTTTATTTTTAGGATTTATATTCCTTCGAGTAGCAAAAGCATACCGTAATAGAGACGGACAACCTCCTAAAGGCCTTCAAGGCTTTATCGAACCTTGGTTTTTGTTTATTCAAGATGAGGTAGCAAAACCAATGATTGGTGAAAAGCACTATCGTCGATTTATGCCATACTTAATGGCAGCGTTCTTCTTTATTTTAGGATTAAATTTATTGGGACAGATTCCTTTCTTCCCTGGTAGTGGAAATGCTTCAGGTGCAATTAGTATTACGATTGCTTTGGCATTTTTTACTTTTATAATTACAACAATCAATGGTAATCGCCATTATTGGGAGCATATCCTTTGGATGCCTGGTATTCCAGCTTGGGTAAAAATTATTATTACGCCAGTTGAGATCATGGGAATGTTCCTAAAGCCGATTGTACTCTTTATTCGTTTGTTTGCGAATATCTCTGCTGGACACATCGTAATTGTGGCTTTCGTAGGACTGATTTTCGTATTAGGAGAATCTGGTAAAAATTTAATGGGAGCAGGAATGGGAGCTATCGCAGCTACTTTATTGACCAGTTTTATGATGGCGCTTGAGTTATTGGTAGCTGTGCTACAGGCTTATATCTTTACGATTTTATCTGCTTCTTATATTGGAGCAGCAGTTGAGGAGCACCACCACGAAGAAGGAGAAGGAGCACATTCACACTAAAAAATAACTGATGGGTTTATGTTAGAATGAATCTGATCAGCTTGGCCTAAGGCCAATAAAAATATTTTTCATTTATTCTAAATTGTATTATTATGACAAATTTAGCAGCCATCGGAGCTGGAATCGCAGTAATCGGAGCAGGCCTTGGTATTGGAAATATCGGAGGTAAAGCAATGGAATCTATCGCTCGTCAGCCAGAAGCTGTAGGTGATATCCGTGCAAGTATGTTGATCATGGCGGCCCTTATTGAGGGTGCTGCGATCATCGCAATTATCCTTTCTTTCTTTATCAGATAAGAAGAGGAATTGCTCCAACAAAAATGAAAAGCGCCGTTCGGGATTGCCGGATGGTGCCTTTTCCAATTTGAACTTAATATTTTCTACTATATAAATAATAGAATATGACTTTTTTTCTAGCTGGTGCCACTCGTTTTTGGCCAATTTTACCAGAGCCCGGATT
>JALZUU010000169.1 GCA_023300665.1 Saprospiraceae bacterium
AAAGCCATCTATATCCGCCAAACCAAGCTAAACAAAAATGCGCGTCGAATTCAAAAACTCGTAACCAAGACAAATAAAGATAAACTCCTAATCGTAGAAAATTCTACCGAAATGTTAGCAGATCTAAAAGCCAAAAAATTGATTTCCTAGATTAGAGTAGAAATTCAACCAACCTTAAAATATCATTCTTTTACTGTTAAGAATTGGGTGGCTGCCATTTAAATGCTTTTACTGCATTATCATTGTTGGAGCCGATGATGACCTCGTCATTATTTATCTTAACTAACTGAAGATCTTTAAGGTCTCCAGGAAGATAAATACCACTTTCTTCCATTCCCATTGGAGTAAAATCACCATTTCCATCACCCAATAAAAGGGTTCCAATTCCTGCATCATTTCTAGGAGTCTCTGGCTCAACGGCAAAAAGATTTCCTGCTACTAAAATATCCAGGTTATTATCTTGATTATAATCTTTAACAAGAATGGCATTGATACAAGAATATTGTGCCACCAAAGGTAGTGGGATTAATTCAAAATCACCATTTCCATTATTTAATAAAATGCTACTCGCAAAATTAGTCGCACGAAGTTTTAAAGATTTTTTTAAGTTTTCACCGTATACTTCGTTTAGTGTAGCAGAGGCAAATTTTTCATAAGTAGGGAATTTTTCTTTGATAAAAGGCATTTGTTCAGAAGAACATTCTCGACCACGGAGTGGGTATTGTTTTCCTTCATTAAAATATCCTAATACAATATCTAGATTTCCTGAACCATCAAAATCATTTGCATAAATTTCAAAAGGTTCATCTTCGGTCGCTTTGTATTTATAGTTTAAACCCAAATTTCCAATCACATAATCGGTCTTACCATCTCCATTGAAATCACCTGCTTCGATCCGATTCCACCAACCTGTTTGGCTTTTTAGATGAGTAGGAGTTTCATTAACAAATCCCTCCTCGGTATTAGCCAAAAGCTGAATAGGTGCCCATTCTCCAATAATGATTAAATCTGTTTTTTGATCATTGTTAAAGTCGGTAGCAATGGCATCTGTTACAATTCCGAGATCACTAAAAGCTGCTTCTGTAGCAACAATTTCAAACTTACCTTTATTGTTTTTTAATAAATAAGAAGGGCTAGCATAAGGATAACGCTGTGCTTCCATACGACCTCCAACGAATAGATCTTGCCATCCATCTTGATCATAATCTAGCGCTACTACGCAAGAACCACTACTTGTTAAAACAGGTAAAACATTCTTCGATTTTGTAAAAGTTCCGTTTCCGTTATTAATATAAAGTCGATCCTGATAAGCAGGATTGTTCTTTGCCATTTCATTACCACCACTAACGATGTATAAATCTAAATCTTTGTCATTATCAATATCAAAAAATACACTTTGCATGTCCTCGCTTCCTTTGTCAACAGACCAAGGTTGACTTGGAGCTTGCGCATATTTTCCACTGGCTTTTTGTAGGTAAAGCTTTCCAGATTGTCCTTTTGGACCTCCAATAAAAATATCTGTTCGTTGATCATTGTTCACGTCTCCTTCTCCTATGAATGGTCCGTAACGAGAATTTTGATGAGGGAGTAAAAGCTCTAAATCGAAATCATTATATTCATTTTCAGAATGAACGAAATCAATTCCGAGATTGCCAACACTGGTGAAAAGTGGTTGCGCTTTTTGATTAGAAGATGGAGTGCTTTGCGTTGCACGATCAACCGTAAGTCTTTTATTGATAGCGGGTTGATGGATGGTTTGAACACCTTGGTTAGGCCAAGTAATTCGAAGACTATCAATCTCTGAAATCGCCCCTAAACCAAATTGAATAACTGAAGAACAAGCAGATTGAAATCCACGAGTAAGGGTTAATTCTTGACGTTGTTTTTTACCATCATAAAAAATATCTACTTTAGAATTTAAAGAAGCAGTCAGGTTATTTTTCTTATTAACGGTAAGCGCAACTTGTAAATAATTATTTTGACTTTTGTTTTCATAAACATCAGCAAAATCATCAATATTGTTAATCACCAAATCCAAATCACCATCATTGTCTAGATCACTATAGGCCGCTCCATTTGAAAAAGTAGTATGATCGATTCCCCATTTATCACTAGTGTTCTTAAATTTTTGACCATTGATATTTTTGAAAAAATAATTTTTTAATTTATAAGAAGGCGGTTTTTGTATCCACTCTTGCTTCACCTCTTGTGGAATCTGTCCTTTGGGATAACTTGCCATCATTTGCTTAAAAGCGATAGAAAAATCATTTTCCAATTTGTTAAACTTATATCCATTGGAAACGAAGATATCTTTTAGTCCGTCATTATCATAGTCTGCGATTAGGGTAGCCCAGCTCCAATCTGTTTTTGCCACTCCAGCTAACTTTGCCACTTCACTGAACCGATTGCTACCGTGGTTGAGTTGTAAAGAATTAAACATGTATTGGTGAACATATTCAAAATCTCGCGTCAACATAAAAAAGTCTTTTGTTGACATAGAAGGCATCAATGTTTTTGATCGGAAATTATTGGCAGGAGCCATATCAACTACACTGATATCAAGTTCTCCATCATTGTTAATATCCGCAGCATCACATCCCATGCTAAAATAAGAGGTGTGACCTGTTGCTTCTTTGACTTGATCGACAAAAAGAAT
>JALZUU010000170.1 GCA_023300665.1 Saprospiraceae bacterium
AGCGTATAAAAAATGATTCGTATCATAAATTTTAGTTTTATAAATTGCTTATTTAAAGTACGAAATAAAAGCTAAGAAAACATCTATAGTTGAATAGATTGGAATATCCGTCTTAAGGCGGACACCTAAAAGGGGAAAATGAACGGTTTGTTGACCTAGATGATGATGAGGAAGCTAGTAAGTATTGCTAGTATTTCTTTTCAATTATGAAAATCTACCAAAGCAACCCTTCCTATACTCCCCTGTCTTTTAAACAACTCTTCATCAATTTAAAAGTCAAAATAATGAAATATTCTATTTATACGTTCCTATTTATGCTCTTTGTTATCAATGCTTTTGGACAGAAAAGAAACAATTACCTAAAGCTCTCGCATACCATTACGACTGAAACTAAAAATATTACAGGATTTGAAAAAATAGATGTTAGTGAAGATTTTAAAGTGATTGTTCGTTTTTCTGATTCAGAAGAAAAAGTAGAAATTGAGGCGAATGAAAATTTACATGACTTAATTCAAGTAAAAAAAGAAGGGGAGACCTTAAAAATTTATACGAAATCTTACCATACTGATTATCAAAAATCCAATAGTGCAGATGAAAGATTAGTAGCCTACCTTACCGTCAAAAATTTAACTGAAATAAAAGGATATGAAGACGTTGATTTTGTTTTTAAAAATAAATTAAATACTGATAATTTGACGATCCTTTTGGAGGAAGACTGTACTTTAAAAGCCGATCTTCAAGTAGAAAATTTAGTGGTAGATTTAAACGAAGATTCTGAGTTGGACATAGAAGGAAGTGCCCAGTCTATGCTTATAAAAGCCAATGAAGATAGCATGATCAAAAGCTTTGATTTTGTAGTTGATGAAATTTTAGTGGTCCATTTAAGTGATGAAAGTGAAGCAAAATTAACGGTGAATGGAGATATTAAATTAAAAGCAACTGGGGAAAGTAGTTTTTCTTATCGAGGAGATGGACAGTTTATTAGTAAGCGCTTAAGAGGAGCGTCAGAAGTAAAATCTGATAGACGAAAAAATGAGGACTGATAAAAAAGGATTTACTGCAGTAAATCACTAGTACTATAGGCACTAAATTGTTGAGTAAATAGATGGAATATATTTATTTAACGTTGTATAGTTAGTTAATTAATGTTAATGGTTGAAATTGAAATTTATAAAATCTGTTGATCTGTTAATCAGTCACGTAATACGCAATGCTAATTTATGAAAAAAATAGAGCGTATTGAAGGGGTTGAACTTACTTTTGCCTTTGATAGCATGCTTAAAGCAAACTTCCTTACGTATAATCATTCAACTCTAACTTCAATTCTTGACAAGTATTCCGAATATCTTCATGCGTCAGAACCGTGATATGTGGATTGAGGTAATTAGCAATAGAAGTCGAATTAAGACTCCTTGGAAATAAATCTTTTATTGCTGAATATTTTACGCCTAATTTTTTAGCCAAGGCTTTTCTAAATTGCTTTTTTGTGTTGACTTTTCTTTGGTTTTTCATGAGATGGACTTTTTGTAATAAAGTATAAGTATTGCAAAAAATGCACCATTTTTGATCTTTTAATGAGTGTTCTAAAATTCTACTCCTCATCTAACAACTCTATCACCCTTTCAATCGGTCGTCCAATCACCGCCTTATTGCCCTTAACAATAATCGGTCGCTGCAATAAGATCGGATGTGCCAATATAGCGGTAATCCATTCCTCTTCTGATAAAGCCTTACCGGAAAAATTTTCCTTAAACACCGATTCACCTTTTCTGATTAAATCCTTAGCGGGGATATTTAGCTTTCGCAAAATCTCTATTAATTCCGCTTTGTTTAAGGGTGTTTTTAAGTATTCGATGGTTTCAAATTCGATGCCTTTATCGGTAAGTAATTTTAAGCTGGCGTTGCTTTTTGAGCATTGGTAGTTGTGGTATAATTTCATTAGAATAAATTTCTATTTAGATTTTATTTAAATAAATCTCCATTTTGAGTCACAATTTTTTTTTGAATTACTATTGTATATAGATAAATGTTGTCAATGAAAAAAATAAAGCTAATATTTCTCTCTTTTCAATAGGCCAGTTTAAAAAATAACTGGCCTATTTTTTCATTGACTATTCCTAATCGGATCCACATTTCCAATCGTAATCAAGTGTCCCCAATTACAGGGTAGCGCCTCAATATCAAATTGGCAATTATCTAAAAAGTTCAATTTAGCTTTTTGAAGACTGACATCTTTTGGTAAACCTGATTTTAAGGATTGATAAAAAGGAACGACTATTTTTTTGGTTGATAAATCTGGGGCCGCCCAAAGGCTTGCCGTCACATTTGGGCATCCAGCAAAATTAAAAGCTCTCGCTAGTGATCGTACCCCTTCTCCTTTTTGTATTTTCCCATCTCCAGTATGACAAGCACTCAGTACGGCCATCTCTGCCGGTAAATTCATAGAATATAAATCTGCGGTTCTTAAAATAAAATCCGTTGTTTCGTTTTCTTTGGTGAAAATTAATCCAGAATTCATGGGTGATTTTTTGGTCATATATCCATGCGTGACTAGATGAAGGATATTGGCATTTTTTACTTCTTTTAATAAATTTATTTTAGTCGCTTTTTCATTGATATAGGTTTTTCCACCCATGATGGCGGCACTTTCT
>JALZUU010000171.1 GCA_023300665.1 Saprospiraceae bacterium
CTTCCAGTTCCTCCAGAAAAAATAACCACTCGACCTTTTTCAAGGTGTCTGATTGCTTTTCGTCGAATATAAGGTTCTGCAATAGCTTGCATTTCAATTGCGGTCACCAATCGAGTAAAAACTCCGATACCCTCTAGTGCGCTTTGTAGTGCCATTCCATTCATGACGGTTGCGAGCATTCCCATATAATCTCCTTGCACTCGATCCATTCCGGATTTTTCTGCTTGCATACCTCTGAAAATATTTCCGCCACCAATTACGATTGCTACTTCAATATTTTTTTCTACCAATTGTTGAACTTGCAATGCATAGTGTTTCAACATTTTAAAGTCAATCCCAAATTGTTGATCTCCCATTAGAGACTCTCCACTTAATTTGAGTAAAATTCTTTTATACTTAGCCATTATAAAGATGATTTAAAGAATAATTTAAAAAAAGAGCAAAAAAAAAGCGAATTATAATTAATTCGCTTTTTCTTAAATCAAAATCTTATCCAAGTTCTATATGCTTGAAGTCAGTAACGGTTAAATTGGCGTTAACTGACTTAAGATATGCCGCCACGGACTCTTTGTTTCCTTTGACGTAATCTTGATTAAGTAGTGTTCTTTCACGGTAGAACTTACTTAGCTTACCCATTGCAATCTTTTCTAAAATTGCTTCAGGCTTACCTTCTTGGCGTGCTTGTTCTTTTCCGATCTCGATCTCCTTTTCTACGATAGTAGGGTCAACTTGATCTTTGTCTAGAGCAATAGGTCGCATAGCCGCAACTTGCATTGCAACGTTCTTACCTGGCTCAACATATTCTGGACCTTGAAGGTTAACCGCTACGAGTACTCCTGCACGGTGTCCCATGTGGATGTAAGGTAGTACTTGGCCTTCACCAGAACCAGTTTGAATTTTAGCATATTTGCTAACCTCAAGTTTTTCTCCGATTACTGCAGTCTGCTCAACTATTTTCTCACCAATTGATAATTTCTCATCAAAAGGTAAAGCCAATAATGCTTCGTTAGAATCAGGTAAATTTTTGAGTGCGATGTCTGCAATTTTGTCAGCAAAAGCTACAAAGCTTTCGTTTTTAGCAACGAAATCTGTTTCACAACCCAATCTTACAACGATACCATCATTTCGGTCCGCTGTAGTCTTAGCGATTACTACTCCTTCATTAGCATCACGATCTGCTCGTTTTTCAGTCAACTTTTGACCTCTTTTACGCAGATTTTCCATTGCTTTATCAATGTCACCGTTTGCTTCGACGAGTGCTTTTTTGCAATCCATCATTCCGGCACCTGTTTTGTCCCGTAATTTTTTTACATCAGCAGCTGATATTTTCACTTCTTAAATGTTTTAAGTTTTAAAATAATGATTCCATAATAGATAACGAGAAAACAAGTCTTAGAGTTTCCTTTGTATCTATTTTGACTATTTATTGCTTAGCTTCCGCGGCTTTCTTCTCGTTCTTGCTATTAGTACGCTCTTTCAATCCTTCACGGATTGCATCTACGATAGTGTTAGTAATCACTGTGATAGACTTAGAAGCATCATCGTTAGCAGGAATCGGGAAATCCACCATGTTCGGATCAGAATTGGTATCCACCATTGCGATGGTACGCATTCCTAATTTTTTGGCCTCAGCTAGTGCAATATGCTCGTGGCTGATGTCAATAATAAAGATAGCGCCTGGAATTCTGTTCAGATTTGCGATACCACCGAGTACTTTTTCCAATTTGTTACGCTCACGGGTTAAGGTAAGACGTTCCTTCTTGGTAACGCTCGTTACGTTAGTATCTGCCAACATTTTATCAATGTTGTTCATCTTCTTAACGGACTTCTTGATCGTTGCAAAGTTAGTCATCATACCTCCCAACCAACGTTCAGTTACGAAAGGCATTTCTACACTTCTTGCTGCTTTAGCTACGATTTCACGAGCTTGCTTTTTGGTAGCAACGAAAAGGATTTTACGACCAGAACGAGCAATCTGACGAGCAGCACTAGCTGCTTGGTCTAAGGTCTCTAAGGTTCTATTAAGGTCAATAATGTGGATACCTTTGCGCTCCATGAAAATGTAGGGCTGCATTTTAGGATTCCACTTTTTCTTCAGGTGGCCAAAGTGAACACCTGCATCTAATAATTCTTTATATGTGGGCTGTGCCATTTTATTTTATAAGATTTGGATTAAATAAATAACGTAAAAGAAAAAACCAATTAAGTAAACGATTAACGTTTAGAGAACTGGAAGCTCTTTCTCGCTTTAGGCTTACCGTATTTTTTACGTTCAACAATACGCGCATCTCTACGCAAGTATTTACGTTCTTTAAGCGGCGTACGAAATTCTTCGTTTAGTTTTACCAGTGCTCTGGCAATAGCCATACGTACTGCTTCAGCTTGGCCTTTAAAGCCACCACCGTTTACATTTACGTTAAGATCATAAATATTTTCAGCTTCTACAGTACGGAATGGATCTGTAATAGTAGCTTGAATATGAATCTGGGGGAAATACTCTTTGTAGTCTTTGCCGTTAACTTTGATGTTGCCATCTCCTTTTGTAAGGTAAACGCGGGCTACAGAAGCTTTTCTTCTCCCAATCGCATTAATCATTTCCATGAATTAAAATTTTAATGGTTCAGGTTTTTGTGCCTCGTGGCCGTGCTCGGCTCCTTCGTACACATATAATTTTTTAAACATTGCGCGACCTAATTTATTCTTAGGTAACATTCCACGTACCGCATTTTCAATAATAGCGTGTGGCTTTTTAGCAGCTAATTCTTTAGCTGTGGTACTTTTTTGACCACCAGGGTAAAGAGAGTAAGAAAGGTAAGTTTTCTTGTCCCACTTATTTCCAGTAAATCTGATTTTACCAGCATTGATAATGATAATATTATCACCACAATCTACGTGAGGAGTGAAGCTAGGCTTGTGTTTTCCACGCAAAATGTGGGCAATCTGAGAGGCAATACGGCCTACTACTTGATTTTCCGCATCTACGATAAACCACTTGCGTTCGACTTCTTCCTTTTTGGCCGACTTGGTTTTGTAACTTAATGTATTCACTTTTATACTTTTTTGTGAAAATTGAAGAAAAAAGATTGTCTGGAATAGACGTTAAAACGCCCTCTTTTCAATCGGTGTGCGAAGTTAGTACTCTTTATCCCAAAAAACAAGGATTTAGAACGAAAGCTATAAAAATTGTTTTATAATTCGCTGATAATCAGCTTTATTTTCGCACATTTTTTTTAGTGGGTTTAAATTTTAATGATTTTTGCCACTTGATTAAAAATTATCATTCTTAAAATAGTCCGGTTTAGGTATTTTACATTGTTAAAAGAATGCCTAATTTTATTTTTTAAATTGATTAGTCAGTTTAATCAGTTTTTTACTACCCCAAAGTTTTATCCACCACATGTTATTTCATTTTCTCAATGAGTAAAAAAGAGCTTATACCAGAAATTTATGTCTACTGCGATCGTTGGTGCGAGCGCTGCCCATTTACTGACCGTTGTGAAATCTTTGATCCTGTCGATCAAGAAAAAGATTCTGCCAAAGTGGATGTCAACGAATTTATGGAAGAACTTACCGCTAAGTTTAAAGAAACAATGGATTTGCTGAAAAGTGAGGCAGATGCCAATGGTATGAATTGGAATCAACTCGTAGCAGATGCTAAAGAAATTGAAATAGAGGATCCTGTACTACCAATTGAGCATGAAGAAGTTGTTAATTTGGCAGAGACTTATCGTCGTCAGGTAATCACCTGGTTGGCAGTGAATTCTAAAGAAATAGAAGAGACGACCATTAAGCATGCACAAAACGCTGAAATGGGTATTCAAAATGCCAAAGAAGATAATGCTCATTTTATTGATGCTTTAGAAGTTATTCAATGGTACCATTGTCTAATTGAAGCTAAAGTTCGGCGGGCCATCAGTGGTTTGAATGATGATTTTGAGGAAATTCAAAATGATACACCCCAAAATCACGCGAACGGCTGCGCTAAGATTACCATGCTTTTTATTGAGAAAAGTATCGAGGCTTGGAGGCAAATTAATGGAGAAATGGCAGATCAAGAAAATGAAATACTAGACCATTTAGCGGCACTGAGTCGATTGAGTAGAAAAATTCAAAAAATATTTCCAGCTTATATAGCGTTTATTCGTCCGGGCTTTGATACCTTTATTATCTAAACTATTTGCTAAGGCTACTGTTTTTAACTTGTATGTAGGTCATACTACTAATTTTATAAACAAACATCAGGTCTGGTATCATAATATGAATTTAAACAAACAGGATATTTTACCACAGGACGAAGATCCAAACGCAACTAGCCGCAAGCGCGACCACATTGAACTAGCCTTTCGATCACAGGTTGGATCAGATTCTTTAGATCCTAGATTTTATTACGAACCATTACTAGCGGCACATCCCAACAAATCTACTCATAAGCATGTTTTTTTAGGAAAAGAACTGCATAATCCTATCTGGGTTTCTTCAATGACTGGAGGAACAGAGTTGGCTCGAACAATTAATCATAACCTAGCTAGAGCTTGTAAGGATTTTGGAATGGGCATGGGACTCGGATCTTGTCGAGGATTATTGAATAGTGACGAATACCTCAAAGATTTTGATATTCGTCCGATCATGGGCAATGACTTACCTTTATACGCTAATTTAGGGATTGCACAATTAGAGCAATTACTTCTCAATAATGAGGAAACGAAGGTTTTTAGATTGATGGATAAATTGAGGGCAGATGGACTAATAATTCATGTAAATCCGTTACAAGAATGGTTGCAGCCTGAAGGAGACCGTTTTACACAACCTCCTCTGCAAACAATTGAAAAATATTTAAGTATCGCTGATCGACCTGTTATCGTGAAAGAAGTAGGACAAGGAATGGGGTATGCTAGTATGAAAGCATTATTTCAACTTCCACTTGCTGCAGTTGATTTTGCCGCAAGTGGTGGAACTAACTTTGCGATGCTAGAGCTTTTGCGTAGCAATCCTGAAAAGAAAAATATATTTGAAATGCTCGCCAAAGTCGGTCATAGCGCAGAAGAAATGGTCAGAATGGTCAATAAAATAAAAGAAGAATTGGGCGAAAAGATGATTTGTAAAGAAGTAATTATTTCTGGTGGAATAAAGAACTTTCTGGATGGCTACTATTTAATTAATAAATTAAATCTATCTTGTGTGTACGGACAAGCCTCTGGTTTTCTTAAATATGCAAGAGGTGATTATCAGGATTTGCACAATTATGTTCAGTCCCAAGTCGATGGCCTTGCCCTAGCGAAAGCCTTTTTGAAGGTAAAAATGAATGAAATATGAAAAAGTCCATTTCTGGATTTTCCAAACTATCTAAAAGAAAAAAACTGCGCTGGATCGTTGAAAATTTTTTCAAAGACCCCGAGAGCGTGATGCGAGAGTTGCAGAGTTACTGGCATAGTAATGAAGATCAACAAAAAATTCTTGATGGATTTAGTGAAAATACAATTAGTAATTACTACCTCCCCTACGGAGTAGCTCCTAACTTTGTTATCAATGGTAAAACGTATTGCGTCCCGATGGTGACAGAAGAAAGTTCAGTAGTGGCTGCAGCATCTAGCGCGGCTAAATATTGGTCTGTCAGAGGAGGTTTTAAAGCTACAGTATTAAGTACCAAAAAAGTCGGACAGGTTCATTTTACTTGGTCAGGCAACTATCAACGGCTACAGCAACTTTTTGGAGAACTCAAAGAAAGATTATGCAAAGATGTCGAACATATTACTCATAATATGCAAAAAAGAGGTGGTGGAATCCTTGATGTGACCCTACTCGATATGCGACATTTAGATGATGATTATTATCAGCTTAAAGTAGATTTTGAGACTTGTGATTCGATGGGAGCCAATTTTATCAATTCAGTTCTAGAATCTTTTGGACATAGCTTAAAAGATTTTTTGGAGAACCATCCTGATATTCCCGAAAATGAAAAAGACTTGGAAGTCGTGATGGCTATCCTTTCTAATTATACCCCAGAATGTTTAGTACGTTGTAGCGTTACTTGTCCAGTAAGTGAATTGGGGAATTTTTCTGATGACATGGATGCAGAAGCTTTTGCTGAAAAATTCTGTCGCGCTATAAAAATTGCTCGCGTAGATGCTTATCGTGCAGCAACGCATAATAAAGGAATTTTTAATGGAGTGGATGCAGTTGTAATGGCGACCGCCAATGATTTTAGAGCAGTGGAAGCTTGTGGACATACTTACGCAGCGAAAGATGGGCAATATAGAAGTCTTAGTTATTCTAGTGTAGAGAATGGGGTATTTAAATTTTGGTTGGATCTACCCTTGGCATTAGGTACCGTAGGTGGACTTACTAAATTGCACCCAATGGCTCGTCGCTCATTGGAGTTACTAGATAATCCATCTGCACAAGAACTCATGAAAATTGTAGCAGCTACTGGACTAGCTCAAAATTTTGCAGCTATTAAGTCATTAGTAACAACCG
Organism: Saprospiraceae bacterium; assembly: GCA_023300665.1. Lineage (GTDB taxonomy): Bacteria > Bacteroidota > Bacteroidia > Chitinophagales > Saprospiraceae > JALZUU01. The sequence goes on from JALZUU010000171.1 coordinate 6,475, forward strand.
GTATTCAGCAAGGTCATATGAAAATGCATCTACTGAATATATTGAATCATCTTGGTGCGACAGAAGAAGAAAAAAAAGTATCTACTATCTATTTTGCAGACAAGGTAGTTTCATTTACTGCTGTTCAACATTATTTGGACGGATTACGGACTAAAGAAAAGTCAATCAGTAGTAGTAAATAAATATATCCATTCGATTCTTAAAAAAAACATCGATCAAATTTGTCCATGTATCCACAACGCTACAGCGCCAACGGTAAATTATTACTTACTGGTGAATACTTTGTATTGGATGGAGCAGTTGCCTTAGCTGTGCCTACTCGTCTAGGACAAGTGATGGAGGTTTGGTCGGAAAATCCTGAGATGGAAACCTTTTATTGGCAAAGTTTTGATAGTGATAAAACTTGTTGGTTTGAAGGACGATTTTCAAAAAAAGATTTTAAGTCTATTGAAAATACAGATCTAGCAATCGCTAATCGCCTCACTGAAATTTTCAATGCAGTTTATCATTTGAACCCATCGTTTATTACCAAAAAAATCAATGAAGTTTTCTCGATAAAAACAAAATTAGATTTTCCAAGAGCATGGGGGTTAGGAACGAGCTCAACACTAATTGCGATGATTGCTAGCTGGTCAGATATTGATCCATATCAATTATTAGCTAAAACTTTTGGAGGCTCAGGTTATGATTTAGCCTGCGCAACTGCCAATCAATCGTTGCTTTATCAGTTGCCAGGTCCAGTGATTAAGTCAGTACCGTTTTCTCCAAAATTTTCAGATCAGATATATTTTGTTTATTTAAATCAAAAACAAAATAGTCGGGAAGGGATAGAACGTTATCGAAAAATTCAGAGTGTACTTTCTAAAGAAATTTCGGAGATTAGCGCATTGACGAATGAGATGTTGAATTGTCGAACATCAACCGAATTTTCTAGAATTATTAGTGCACACGAGGAATTGGTAAGTCGTACCTTGAAAATCGAGCGAGCGAAAGATTTATATTTTTCTGATTTTCCTGGTGAGATTAAATCATTGGGTGCCTGGGGGGGAGACTTTGTAATGGTTACGAGTGATCGCCCCATAAATTGGGTAGAAAACTATTTTAATAAAAAAGGAATGAACGTTTTTAAAACCTATAAAAATTTAATTAAGGAAGATGGCTTGGAATTAGTAGAATAGTCATATTAACAAGATTGAGTAAATGACCTCTATAATTCGATGAGCTTTTGGTTGTAGAAAATGAAGATTCTTAAACAAGCTTCTAAGTTCTGACGTTTAAATTACAACCAGATGGTTTTAAATTGTGTTAACTTTGTAACGAAGTTCTTGATATGCAATTTTTATAAAAAAGAAAATAAATAAAAATGGAAGATACGACCACTAAAAGTCCAGTAATGTTATACACGGAGCAAACGCCAAATCCGGAATCATTAAAATTTGTTACCAACCGTATGCTTTATCGGGGAACAGCAGATTTTAGAGAAGAAGCATTGGCAATCGAATGGTCTCCGATGGCGAAGGAAATTTTTGAATTACCTTATGTGAAAGGAGTATATATTAGTAATAACTTCGTTACGATTACTAAGGAGTTTAATTATGCTTGGGAAGATATTATGTTGCCCGCAAAAGCATTTATCAAGTCTTATATTGAAGCAGAAAAGCCAATGATAAAAGATGGTTTTTCGGAGGCAATGGAAAAAATCGAAGCAGAAAGAGGTGTAAGCTATGATTACTCGGAAGAAGAAGTAGAAATTGTGGCTAAGATCAAAGAACTCATCGAAACCTACGTAAAACCAGCAGTTGAGATGGATGGTGGAAATATAGAATTCAAGTCATTCGATAAAGGTGTCGTAACGGTCATCTTGCAAGGGTCTTGTAGTGGATGTCCTTCTTCTACGGTAACTTTGAAATCTGGAATTGAGGGAATGTTGAAAAGAATGGTTCCAGAAGTAACGGAAGTTAAATCTGAAATGGGATAAAAAAGAAAAAATATTCTTTTAAAAAGCTCGATAAATGACTATTTATCGGGCTTTTTTGATTGGTTTTAGCTTTTTTTTTAAAAAAAAGAAAAGAAAAATTTTATACTAGAAAAGGAATAGTTTAGTGAAAATTAATTCTGTAACTTATTGGTCGTCAAGAAGAAAAAAGGAGTTGAAGGTAGTCTACCAAATTTTCTGATTTATACTGAATACGCCATTTTTTGAAAAAGCCTCCAAAATTGCTTATTTTTTTTGATTATTCCAAAAAATAGTCGATATTTGTAATTGTATGCCCAATTCAGGTTTAATTGGAAGTCCACCATTTCACTAGATATCCCTAGGAATATATTTTACACTATAGAGAAAACTGCGTGTTGCAGGGAGTAGATTTTTATGTTTATTGCAAAAAAATCAAATGCCTTAATCACCTTATTATACTGACTAAGAGAGAAAAAAAGTAATGCAGATATAATTCTGGGTTACTGTAAATTTATTACTTATTTCATCTTGTTGTTGAGGAACTACACCAGCTTTTTAAGATATTACAGAGACACTAAAAAATATTTCAATTTTTAATTGATCTCAAAACAACAAAAACAGACAAAAGAATTTTGCAAGCAAAATTCGATTATTAATCTTCCTCATAAAACAACAATAGAAATGACTTACAAATCAATCTTCAAAGGCCGTCTGGAGTTTGGTAGTCCCAAAAGTTTTGACAAAGTACGCACAATGTATCAGTCTAGAGTTGAGAACTACTATAAAAATGACGTACTTATTGACGAAGAAGAAGTATTCAATGCTTCCTCTTGTTCCTTCGTTATCACACGTTTGATAACACCTGCCACCAGTCAAAAAACCTGGAAAAATACCGTTGGTTTACTTTCTTATATTTCTCAATACGCCGTTGCAGGTGAATTTGGTGGATGGTTAATTGATAATGGTAAAATTATTAGCCATAAGACAATTGAGCCAAATAGTGACCGAGCAGCTGTCCAAGCTTTTTTGAAAGGAAGAGCACTTGTCGAAGAAAAAGGCAAGCAGGACGAAGCAATTGTAGAATTGACTAAGGCAATTGATAAATTTGACCGACATGCCCTCGCTTATGAGCGAAGAGGTCGAGTAAATCATATTCTAAAAAACTATCAGGACGCGCTTTATGATTATACCAAAAGTATAGATCTGAATCCTTCTAATACGGCTCCTTATTTTGGGAGAGGATTAATCCATCGTAAGAATAACGATAGAGAAAAAGCAATTGAAGATTTCAATTTAGCGATAAAAACTTCTATTCCTTTACAGCCTATATATTGGCAAGCACATCGCCGTAAAGCACTTTGTCATCTAGAAACAGAAGATTATACGGGTGCTTTTAATAATCTAAAATTCTATAGCAAACGAAAGTTCAAAGCTGGTGACCCTAATCAAAAATGGCAACCATTTGCTACTTTTCACTATGGACGTGCACTGTTGGCCGCTAAGAACTATACGGAAGCAGTCGATGTTTTTAAACAAGTAGAATCTTTACCTACTGAAGTTGAGAGCGTTGAACCAGCAGAAATTCTTTACTATAAAGCACTTGCCTTGAAAAAAAGTGGCAAGAATGGCTACCGTAAAGATGCGATGCAGGCGGCAAAAATGGGATTTACCAAAGCAAGCGATCTTCTAGCTTCTGAGTAAATCTTCTCAGCGCTAGTCAAAATATAACCCAGATGGCCATTTGCTAATGCAAGTGGCCATTTTTTTTTGCGGCTTACTATCTTAATGAAGGCAAAGTATTTGCAAGAAAAAGAGCGTGGCAGAGAATAAACCACTATCTGCCACAATTTTA
>JALZUU010000172.1 GCA_023300665.1 Saprospiraceae bacterium
ATTAACGAAAAAAATGACTATACCTTTATGATTAATTATTTTAAAATTTTATCAACCTTGATGCTTTTATTTTACTAATCCTCTCATCAAAAATACTGCGATCCCGCTGGGATCGATCAAATGCGGGCCTCGAATCTCGGCTAATATACTGTGATCCCGCTGGGATCAGTCCGAAAATATGCTTCGAAAACTGCACAAGAAAAATTCCCCTTTTATAGCGTAGTTTGAAAATACTTAGTGCGAGTGATTCTCTTCACTCCAGCACTTCCTTAATCATTTCCTTAACTCGGAAATCTTTTATCTCCGCTATTTTATTCAATTTTATATGCCGCATTGATTTTCCGGTTCCTTCGATTAGATTTTTATTGGTCTTAATTTTATCGAATTCAAAGAAGCCAAGGGTAACGTGTTTTTTAGTGGTCTTTAAATAGCAGAAATCTTTTTCCAATCCATAGACGGGTCTACTCCATTTAAACTGCTCCTTTGCATTGGGAGCGATGGATAGGATTAGTCGACGTAATTCGGATAAGACCGGTTGATGGCTTTCAGAAGCAGTTTCTAGATAAGTGGTTACTTCTTGGTTCATTTTTTTTATTGCAATATTACGGCTAGTTTTTTAGAAAATTAAGGGTTGGTGTTTTTTTTCACTGATTGGCTTCACTTATAGCAAAATTTCATATAAGAAGTAAGCCAAAAATAGGTAACTATTTTTTATGATGCTCGTTAAGTATTTACAACCTGTCAAAGATTCATTTGTGATAAAATTTTTGATGTCTTCTTTAGATATCGAAATTGTTTAAAAATAGATAAGTGATTTTTTTCTAAGTCATTGATTTTCAATTTTTTACAACGTCATAACCTAGTACACTGTGTACTTAGTCTTTATTCCTTGGAATACTCCATTGAAAATTGCTCTTTTATCATTTTAAAAACAAAGAACAGGCTATGACTAAAATTTTCCTACTTACCTACTTAATAACTGTTTTTTTGTTTGGGAACATAACGGCCCAAACATCTTCTTCCCATAATGATCCTAATATTTATATCCGTTCTATTGATGAAGCCCTTCGATTCCATAGTTCTATTCAAGAGCGCATTAAGGTTAAAAAAGAAAGATTGCCTATTTCGGAATTGTTAAAAATGTACGATGCGATTAATCGATTTGAGTTGGATAGTATTGCTGCTCCTTATCAATTAGAAATCGCCTTAGAATATTTTTATATTGATTCGCTTTCAAAATCTTTATTATATACCACTAAATCGATCGCCTCTTTCAATACTTCGAATCCTAATTATGATGCGCTTGCTCAAGCCCATAATCTGGATGGTATTCTTAATATGGAATTTGGTAATTTTTCAAAATCTATTGATGGGTTTACGTCTTCTATGGAGACTTATCTGCTTTATGAACCAAGTAGAGTTACGTATCCTATAGGCAATCTAAGCAATGTCTATTATTTAATTGGGGATATTGAGAATGCGATTCGATATACTAAAGAAGCGGTTCAATATTCTAAACAAATGGAAGGTGAAGAGCTTTATTATAATTATGGATATGACTGTAGTAAGCTAGGTGATTGGTATGATGAGTTGAATGAATCAGATTCGTCGACTTATTATCTTCAAAAATCAATGTCGCTAGTATCGAACTTGGATACTAGTAATATTAACCATAAAAACTTATTCACTATGGTTAATGAACAAGCTTACAAATATCACCTAAAGCGAAATAACATTAAAAATGCAAAAAAATATTTAGATAAAGTAATTACTACTTCATCTGATTTAACGAGTCTAAAAAAGAGCCTCTTAAAAGCAAAATATGACTTAGCAATTGGTGACCAAGAAAACCTAAATAAGTTTTTAGATCAGCCTCTTGATGAAATGTCCAGTCTAGAAGGGAAGATAGATTTTCTTAAATTTAAACTTGAGGTTTATAAAAAAAATAACCAAGATAAAAAAGCATTATTGGCTTATGAAAAATTGCAAGAGCTAAAAACAAATGACGCCAAAGTTAATCAGCAACAATATGCCGAGTATGCTTATGCGCAGTTTGAAACTTTTGAAAAGGAAAAAGAAATACAACGACTCACTAAGATTAGTCAAATAGCAACGCTAGAATCACAAAAGCAAAAAGCTATTTATTTTGGTGTTTTTGCTTTAATGATTGGACTATTTTCTGGTATCTTTTTCTTCTATTATTTTAAATATCGACGAAAAGATAGATTTAATGAGCAATTGGAAAAAGAGGTAGAAAGAAATACCAATGATTTATCCACCCTCAATGATATTTTGATAAATAAAAACGAAGAGTTGGAACGATTCAATTATATTTTATTCCATGACCTCAAAGAACCCATTCGATCTATTGTTAGTTTTTCTAATTTAATTTTTGATAAAGCAGATAAACAAAAAGAAGTACAAGAATTTTCAGGCTATATTACCAACGCTGGTAATCAGTTGAATTTGCTCGTCCAAGGTATTTCTGAATTTCAATCTGCAGAACAATTTCAGATAAAAAAGGAACCCATAAATTTGTCTGAGATAGTCTCAAATTTTAAAATGAAGCATCGGCAATTAATCGAAGGCCGAAATGTAAAAATAATCGAAGAAAATTTATCGGAAATTTTTTCTTGTCAAAAAGGATTAACGCTTATTTTTAATAATCTTATTACAAATGGAATTAAATTTAATAATACCATCCAGCCTACTATTTGGATTTCTATGGAAGAACAAGAAAACGAATATAATATTTTATTTAGAGACAATGGAATAGGTATTCACGAAACTTATTTTGATCAGATTTTTACGATGTTCAAACGGCTACACAATAGACAAGATTTTCAAGGACCTGGTTTGGGGCTTGCGATCTGCTATAAGGTTGCTTTAAAATTAAATAGTAAAATTGAAGTAGCAAGCTCTACCATCGACGAAGGAACGACAATTAGGGTGACGATTAAAAAAGGTCAACAAGGAATGGGTTTGAAAACAGCTACCCAAGTTGAAGATGAATCTTTGGTGACATCTTAAGCGTGTTTAGCAATAGATTTCTAGCGGGACTTCTTATATTTTTTTTCAAATCCAAATTTAAATGTCTTTATTGTAAAATTGAATTCCGACATAATTTCTTAAAAACATAAGATCAACTTTTAATCATTTTATTTTTTATATTTTATATTTGTATTCATAAATATGTGATCTCCCCCATTTTCCATCATAAATATATCTTACCTAGAATCAGGTTTATCTACCTTTTTATTACAACTAAAAATAGAAACTACGAACGTCAATAAAAATAATTTATAGTTCATGATACTAGAATTTTATTCTTTTTTTGCTTCTGGCTACTTGTCCTTTCCATTCACGATTGCGAGAGCAATCAGCAATTTAAAAGATTATTCCTCTTCTTCCTTACTCCTTTGATCCGCCAAATGCTCCGAAATTTCTTGAAAAGTCCCTACCCAAATTTTATCACGATGGGCATCTAAAAATTGAAGCATCTCTTCATGTGCGGCTGTTGAAACTCTCAGATGTTCCGCTCCAACTCCATGGAAGGTAATGGTGCCAAAGGTTTCTTTTTTAATAATGTTTTTGATGTAGGAGATTAAATCTTCGCCACTATGATTGTTCGGCGCCCAGGATGGTACATTGGATAGATCAATATCAGCAACACCAATTAATGGTTCCTGTATTCCAGAGGCTCCTCTAGCAGCCAAAAATTCGGTAGCAACAAAATTTTGATAACTTTCTCCTCCGGCAAAAGAATGCGCACATGGATAAGCAAAAGACCTAGTTTTTTTCCCACTAATGGCCAACAATAAAGTATTTGCTAATTTAATTTCATCCGTAATTTCTTCGGAGGTATATTTGTCAAGATCATAATAGTCTTTTACCCATTCCATGCCTTTTTTTGATTTTTGACAAGGATGATAAACCGTATGATTTCCTAATTCATGTCCTTCGGTTGCAAGACTTTTCCATTGGTCCATATTTTCATAAAGCGAAGGAGAAGATACGGTTGGATAAAAAGTCGCTTTAAAATTATATTTTTTAAGCATGGGCGCTACGGTGTCGATATGACTCGGTAAACCATCATCATACGTCAGCGCAATGGCTGCTTTTGCTCCGTTGGGCCATTCGAATTTTTTTTGGGTTTGAGCAGATAGAAGGCTAATGAAAAAGAGTAGGAAAATTGTTGTTATAAATTTTAGATTATTCATGCTGTTTTTTTTAATTTAATTTAAATAATTTCATTAATTCAACACCGAATTCAAATAAGCTACAAATCGGAAACTTTGAAATATCGAATAGGATAAAACGACCAAAGTAACCAGAATAATAGCATTTCTTTTTATCCCTAATTTTCGAATCACTTCCATTGAGTAAAGAAAATATAGGGTGATGGCCATTATCAAAATTGACCAGAATTTCATTTTACTATTTAACCCATTCAAAGTTCCTAGATGAGCGTATTCATAAAATAGACTTATTGAATCAATCATCAGATTATAAATAAAATAGGACACCCCAATATACCATCCAAGCATTTTCCCTCGCCAAATTAAGAAGGCAGCGGAAATAGGAATCAAAATAGTAAGTAACCAAATCTGAATTTGATTAAAAGTCAAATTTTGATAATTGAGGGCGGTAATAAAGTTAAACTCCTTATAGGCATGGTGAAGTGCTACTACTCCAAAGACCAATAATACAAGTATCACAAAATTCAACTTATTTTCCTCCGATCTTTTATCTCTAGGGTCGAATTTATTAATGATTGATTCCATTTACAATATTAGCTTTTAGTTATTTTCCACTCAGCCTTCAAATATAACATCTTACACCCATAAATATACCACTTTATCTCCGCACCTCCCAATAAAAACCAAAAGCCGACCATCGCAATATACACAACGATCGGCTTTTCAATTTAAACAAGTTTTTCCTCTTTTTCAACTCAATCCTCAACTCCCACAAAAACCGCTACTTCTGCATCCGTTGGATTTTTTGCCTTCTCGCCGTAGTGCTCGAAGTCTGCCAGAAATACTCGGTTTAGGTTTTGGTTAAAAATTGCTGACCAAGTTTTATAGACAACGCCTTTTGTTAGGTCTCCATGTGCTAGGATTTTTTTATAAGTTCCTCCATCGAAGGATTGGCCGACCATTCCATCTGGGATTTCGTTGAGGGTGTTTACTTTACAACCTAAAATAGTATCATAGGGTTTGGTATGATCTCCTTGATAATTGGTGTAGATACAAAATATATCAGAATCTACTTTGTTAGGGATTTTTTTGGCGATGGCCTCTGACATAAATTTGCCCCATAATTGGCCGATGTCTTCTGCGGATTGACCATTTTCATTGGTTGTTCTGATCACAATTCCGATTACTTTGAATGGATTGATTTTGACGGTTTGCATTTTTATTTTTTTTTGTTTGAAATATTAATGCAAATCTAACAGCCGCTTATGACAGCTGTATGTCAGTAGTTGTTTTCGGTACTTTAATTTTTTATTCTCTCCGATAAATCTCTCCAGTTAATTCAAACCCTTCGAGATCAATCATTTCTTCTTCTATTTTTATAAATCCATTTCTGGTGTAAAAATACTTAAACGGATTCTTTTTAATTACTGAGACAAGAAGTTCTTTTTGAGTCGGCTCTAAATCTGATAAAACTAAATTTAGCAAGGCGTACCCAATTCCATTTCCATGATGTGCTACGTCTACATATAGGGTATACAATTCATTCTTACCATCTATATTTTCAAATCTATTTTTACCATAGGAGGTAAAGCCAATTATTTGACCTTTTTCATTTTCAGCAATAAAATATTTTGTGTTCAAAGCCATATATTTTTTATGTCTTCGAACCTGTTTTTCAAGATCAAGATTATTTAAAAAAGTAGAAGGGATAAAATCTTTATAGGCATTCTGCCAGGTTTCAATCAGTAATTTTGAAATAGGCATTATATCTTTTGAGTTTCCAATTCTATATTTTATCATGCTTTGGTTCTTTATTTGAGCCTTGTTCTTCGAAAGCTAAAAGCGCTCTACCCTTTTCTAATACCAACAAAAAGACGATATAATATATAAAGACTTCTTCAAATTCAGAAACATTAGAATTTAAAGCACTAATCTCACTATTCTTTAATAAATCATCTATATACTCCGCTGCTTGATTTAGTAAAATCATAGATAATAGCGTATAAATAAAATAGTGTTCTGGAGCAAAATAATCTAGATACTTATTTTTGATTTTTATTCTTTTTAATAGAAAAGGAAAAACAATAATTAAGACAAAAAATAGATATCCAAAAAACTTTATTAACCTCGTTAAGTTACCTTGGTTGTGAATATTTCTAATTGAATTATTGCTCCCTGATGCTATTTGAGCTGGTCCATTAGAGGTACCTGAAAAATATTCATAATAATTAAGTCCATAATCTATCTCTTCTAGAAAAATAAATATAGATCCAATCAATATTAAGATAAAAATAAATCGAATGGGCTTTGTCTTTGCCTTTTTTGAATTATTGAAAGACAATAAAATTATAGCAAATATAATTAATAGTTGAATGTTTTCTAAAATTCCAAATTCTCTGTTAAATTCTGGTGCAATAAGATAAGACATCCCGAAAATATCAAAAAAATAAATACCCATACATAGTCCAACAACGATGCTAGGCAAAATCCAGTATATTAAATGCTTTCTAAATTTACTCATTGATCCGCTATCATGATGATTCGTCTTGTCAACTCTTTTAGTTCTACTCAAACCTTAGTGGACCTCCTGACGAAAAATGATAAATATACTATATTTTTTAGGCTATATGGTAAGTAAAAATGTCTTAAGACGAATCGCCTTAAGACATTTTATTTTTTGAAGCTGTTTAAAAATGCAGCAACAATTCCTAATTATTCCTTGC
>JALZUU010000173.1 GCA_023300665.1 Saprospiraceae bacterium
TGGATACCTGGATACCTGGATATCGGAAAATAGATTTGTTTTTCATGTGTTAAAAAATTGTAATGATGAACGATGAGGAAAGAAGACTTTCTTCGTCGGTTGGTAATATACCAATTATTTATTTATTATTTCAAATGAGGTTTTTTTATGTATATTCGTTGTTTGAGTACAATGTATGCATTTTATATTTTAATAACAAACAATATGATTGATTTTAACATTAATATGCTTTTGTAGAAGATAGAATAAGTCATAAATCAAAGGTTGGCTTTATGAAGTCTTTAGCTTTTGAGTTTTTAACAAAAAATCTAGACTTATAAGAAAAACTGTTATAATAGTAAAGTACTATGGAAGGGGAGGTGTTATTTTACAAATTAGATTAATAAATGAGCATACTACCTGTCTGCCTTTGAGGTTGATCTTGTGAAGTAGTTGAAATTTTATTCAAATTCCGCTAAAAAATCCCTTTTTAGTTCCCTTATTCTTTCCCCTAATAGATAAATTCAAGTAACTTTGTCCGTCCGATTCTTTAGAATCAGACAGATTTTTGTATTTAAAGCATTTCAAAACGAAATTTTTTTAAAAAATCAATACTATGAAGGTTGACGTTATTCTGGGCTTACAGTGGGGAGACGAAGGAAAAGGTAAAATTGTTGATTTTCTCGCTGAGAAATATGACATCATCGCTCGTTTTCAAGGAGGACCTAATGCTGGTCATACCCTTGTGTTTGATGGAAATAAGTATGTTTTACACACGGTACCTTCCGGTATTTTTCGTGAAAACCAAATCAATCTGATCGGTAATGGGGTAGTCATCGACCCTATCACATTGACCAAAGAGATTGATAAACTCATTGCTGCAGAAGTAGATTATAAAGATCGCTTATTAGTGGCACGAAAAGCACACCTAATTTTACCAACCCACCGATTCTTGGATGCTGTATCAGAAGCAGCCAAAGGAAAAGAAAAGATTGGTTCTACCCTCAAAGGAATCGGACCTACCTATATGGATAAAACGGGACGTAATGGTCTACGTGTTGGAGATATTTTATTACCTAATTTTAAAGAAAAATACGAGGCGCTTAAAGCAAAGCATTTAGGAATTATCGGTAATGATCCGAAAGTAGCGTTTGATCTAGCAGGAGAGGAAGCTCGCTGGTTTGAATGTCTAAGTATTTTACGAGAGCTAAAGCACGTAGACAGCGAATATTATATCAATCATGCCCTTAAAGCTGGTAAAAGAGTATTAGCGGAAGGTGCGCAAGGTTCTATGTTGGATATTGATTTTGGAACCTATCCTTATGTTACTTCTTCTAATACCATTTCTTCTGGAGTTTGTAATGGACTCGGTATTGCCCCTGCTCGAATCGGTGAAGTAATCGGGATTACCAAAGCATATTGTACGCGGGTAGGTGGAGGACCATTTCCAACAGAATTATTTGACGAAACGGGAGAATTTCTTCGAAAAGAAGGAGCGGAGTTTGGTGCTACAACTGGCCGCCCAAGACGTTGCGGATGGATTGATATTCCACAACTAAAATATACCATCATGCTCAATGGGGTAACCAAGCTGGTTGTCACTAAAATTGATGTACTGAATAATCTAAAAGAGATCGCTGCTGCTACGCATTATAATTATGATGGAGCATCACATGATGAACTACCATACGATCTTTGTGAAGTAGATATTACCCCCAAATTAAAGCCTTTTAAAGGATGGGAAAGTTCTTTGGAAGGAGTGATGGAATATGAAGCATTACCAGCAGCAGCTCGGGATTTTCTAGCTTATTTAGAAAAAGAACTAGAGACCCCCATCGCAATGGTTTCTACAGGACCAGAAAGAAAAAAATTGATCGTAAGAGATGCAAGTGTATTAACGTAATTAGAAATTATACTACTGAGCATTTGCGGGCAAGGAGCTACTCCATTAGGAGGCTGGGAGCTTGAAAATGCAAAAAAATCTCAGTAATATGATTTTGTATAGACGATCAATCTTATCCAATAAAAAAAGGAAGACTTCGAGTGAGGTCTTCCTTTTTTTGGTTTGCTAATTATTCATAACTAAAAAAATCGCGCAATAAGATATACACGCAATAAGAACATTATTAATTATTAATTACCCCATTATTCATTATCCCCTCCTCAAGCAGTTTCCTTATCTAAAAATCGAGACAAGACGCCGGGATGAGCCGCTAAAAACTCATTGAGTCTTTTTTGACTAATGACGCAGTATATTTTCTTTCCAAATTTACCCGGAGTATTAAGATAGATGTGTAAAGTTCGGAAAAGCATATAATCCTTTTCTTCTATTTTGGCGATATTATGCCAAGGGTAGCGATAGGTTTTAAAATAGTTAGTAGCGAAAACAAAGTCTGCATCCATCTCTATTCTTTTTAAGCGCATGAATCCCCAATAAAGGAAGAGCGCTCCAGCCAGAAAAAATAAAGTCATTCCTATTTTGGCAGACATGCCCGGTCCGGCACCTTCCTCTATCGCCGGTATTACCCAGGCAGCAATGGTAAAAGAACCAAAGAAGATCATCCAAAAAATAGGAATAGCAAATTTTAGCACTAGGGTAGCGTTGGTAGATATATTAATCATTCTCTTGACTTCTTTTAGCTTCCATACGTTTTGCGATGACGATACTGATTTCGTATAAGAAGAATAATGGTATTCCAATCAAAAATTGTGTTACCACATCAGGTGGTGTGATAAAGGCAGATAAAACCAAAATTAACACAATTGCGTGTCGCCGATATTTGCGCATAAAGGCAGCACTAATGAGTCCTACTTTTGCTAAAAAATATACAAGAACAGGTAGTTCAAAAATGATCCCTACTGGAAGGGTAAACATGGTTAGATAATTTACATAAGAAGTAATACTTACGGTACTCACTGCCCCTACATCATAACCTGCTAAAAAACTGACGGCTACTGGAGCCACCACAAAATATCCAAAGCAAATACCAATTAAGAATAAGAGCGAGCAAATAAAAACCATTCCACGTGCTGCTTTCTTTTCATTATCATAGAGCCCTGGTTTGATAAATTTCCATAGTTCCCAAAAAATATAAGGGAAGGAAATGGTCAATCCTAAAAAGAAGGAGGCCTTAAGGTGAACGATAAAAGACTCTCCAAGCCCAACCGTGATTAAATCAAATTTTGGTGGCGTAAAGCAGAGTCCATCTGTTAGTCCGCAAAGCATTCTATAAGTGGGAAACCATACGGACTTCGGCCCTGCGATGAGTGTATTAAAAACAAAATCCTTAGCTAGAAAGGTGATGGTCCCAAAAATAAAAATACTGACTACTGAACGGATAATATGCCAACGTAGTTCTTCTAGATGATCTAGAAAAGACATCTCTTTTTCTTCCACGGGAACGGGAAGGTTATCTGGACCCAACTTATCGACGTCAACCTGATCTAAAGGCATGCTTTTTTGTTTTATCTAAGACTTCTAATTGTAAAAATAAGAAAAACGGGAAGACCATTCGCTGATCTTCCCGTTTTTTGACATTAGGACTATTATTTTTTTATTTCCGACTTCTCAGACGAATAATTGGACAAATAATCTCTTCTAGGGAGATACCACCATGTTGGAAGGTATTATTGTAATACTTATTATAGTGATTATAATTATTTGGATAAAGGAAGAATTTATCTTCTTTAGCAAAAATAAAGGTAGAACTCACATTTGGTCGCGGTAAACCTACTTTCTGAGGGTCGCGAAAATCAAGTACATCCTTAGGATCATAATCTAGGTTTCTACCTACTTTATAACGGAGGTTCGTCGTTGTCTCTTTATCTCCAACTACACGAGAAGGCTGTTTAACCCGAATTGTTCCGTGGTCGGTTGTGATAATTAGTTGAATATCTCGTTCTGCAATTTTTTGTAGTGCGGACCAGATAGGAGAGTGAATAAACCAAGATTTAGTTAGTGAACGGTAAGCCGCTTCATCACCCGCTAATTCTTTGAGTACTTCCATCTCTGTACGTGCATGCGAAAGCATATCAATAAAGTTGTAAACCAACGCAGAGAAATCATTATTCAGATAATTATGAATATTGTCATTTAAGATTTTGGCCTTGGCGACATTGGTTACCTTAAAATAATCCCATTTTATTTCTTTGCGGAAAGTACGGCTGATCTGTTCTCCCAGTAAATCCTTTTCGTGCATGTTTTTACCCCCTTTCTCGTTGTCGTTAAACCACCAGTTAGGGTAATGTTTGCTGATATCACCTGGTGTCATACCAGAGAAGATTGCGTTACGACTATATTGAGTAGTCGTAGGTAGAATACTGTAGAAAAAATCCTCTTCTTCGACCCGATAGAGTTCAGAGATAATGGGTTCTATCACTTTCCATTGGTCAAAACGTAAGTTATCAAGCAAAAGCATTACGGTAGGAATGCCTTCTTCCATGGTTGGAAAAACCTTCTTACGCAGCAAGTTATGCGACATAATTGGGCCTTTTTCTTCGTCTTTATTATTGACCCAACCTTCATAATTTTTAACTACAAATTTGCTAAAACCTGCATTAGCTTCTGTTTTTTGCATGGATAGAATATCTCCTAGTTCGTCCGCTTGAGAAGAATCCATCTTTAGCTCCCAGTTGATAATCTTTTTATAAGTCTCTGTCCATTCTTTATAATCCAGTCCACTGTTGATATCCATCAAAATCTGACGAAAATCCTGTTGATAACCAGAAGCTGTTTTTTCTCGAACGAGTCTTTTATTATCAATGATCTTTTTTAAGGTCAATAAGATTTGATTAGGATTGACCGGTTTGATTAAATAATCAGAAATTTGAGAACCAATCGCTTCTTCCATTACATTTTCCGCCTCATTTTTAGTAATCATCACTACTGGCAGGGTAGGATTGGCCCCTTTTATTTTTGTCAGTGTTTCTAACCCAGTAATACCAGGCATAGATTCATCCAAAAAAACGACGTCAATATCATTGGCATTCTCACATTCTTCGAGTGCATCATACCCATTACTAACGGTTAGTACATCATACCCCCGTTTTTCTAAAAACATTATTTGGGGTTTTAATAAATCAATCTCATCGTCAGCCCAAAGAATTTTAATTTTTTCCATTTGTTCTTTTTAAATGTGTGAAAGAATAGTTAGTTGATAAAGTGTAATGGTCTAAAGTTATAAAGGAAAATTTATGGAAAATGATAGAATCTAGTCTGATTTTTTAAAAAAATGATACAAAATACCAGACTGGCCGGAAAGATAAACATTTAACGAGTGTTAAGGTCTGCTTATTTTAGAATACTAAGTACTTCTATGTTATTCTTTGAAAAAAATAATTCTGGGTGCAACCATATCCAAGAAACTACCGTCTTCTCAAAACAAAAGGCAAAGAAAGCTTTGCTAGATTCCGATTTTAGCGGATTTGACATAGACATTACTTGGAAATCTACCGTCATATATAAGATATTTTGTATTTTTGCATGCGCAAAAAGAGGGATATTTTTCTCGATTTTGATGCAAAAGATAATATGACCAAAAGCAAAATATTCAATGATCCAGTTTATGGATTTGTTACCATACCCTATGGTATTCTATTCGATCTGGTAGAACATCCTTATTTTCAGCGGTTACGGCGGATAAGTCAATTAGGCTTGGCTTCCTATGTGTATCCCGGTGCATTGCATACTCGCTTTCACCATGCGTTAGGTGCATTACATTTGACCCGCGAGGCAGTTAAAGTGTTGAGAGACAAGGGTGTAGAGATATCTGATGAAGAGGCGGAAGGAGTTGCGATTGCTATTTTATTGCATGATATAGGACATGGTCCATTTTCTCATGCTTTGGAGCATACCTTGGTAAATTTACACCACGAAGCACTTTCCTTACTCTTTATGGAAGATCTGAATAAAGTGTTTAATGGTGCTTTAGAAGTTGGTATACAGATATTTACAGATCAATATCCGAAGCATTTTTTGCATCAACTGGTTAGTAGTCAGCTAGATATGGATCGAATGGACTATTTGAATAGAGACAGCTTCTTTACAGGAGTATCAGAAGGAGTGATTGGCTATGATCGGATTATCAAGATGCTAAATGTGGCCAATGATGAGCTAGTTGTGGAAGAAAAAGGGATTTATTCTGTTGAAAAGTTTTTGATCGCTAGAAGAATCATGTACTGGCAGGTCTATTTACATAAAACATCACTGGGAACAGAGCAATTATTAATACATACATTGCTTCGGGCCAGAGAAATATACAACCGAGGAGAACGCTTCGCGGTTTCGGAACATTTAGCCTATTTTATGGCAGAAAATGTACCGACAAAAACGGAAAGGGATAAGGCAGTTTTGCGTAAACATTTCGCTCAATTAGACGATATTGACATTTTATCAGGTATTAAAAGGTTTGCTAAAAGCAAAGATAAAGTCTTAGCATTCTTATCTAATAGCCTCTTAAATAGAAAATTATTTCGTGTTGAGCTGAAAAAAGAACCTTTTGACGGTGACTATTTAGAAAATATTCGTCAAATAGTCGTTTCCAAATTTAATTTGGAAAATCGGCCGGACGAAACAAAATTTTTAGTTTACCACGGGACCGAGTCAAATAATGCATACAATGCCCTGAAAGACGAGATAAAAATCCTTTCTAAAGACGGAAGCGTAAAAGCTTTATCGACACTTTCCGAACATAATTTATCTTCTGGCATTATTAAGAAGCATTTTTTGTGTTATCCCAAAAATTTGATTTAACTTTGCACCCGAATTGTGGATTATACATAACTATATCCAATTATTCGAAGGCAAACCATACATATAAAAAACAGAGAGAAAATTAAGAGGGGTCTTCCTATGCAATACCCATCTGATTTAGATAAACATATTTTACTTAAATAATTTTTTTAATCAAAACCAATAATTTCACATGAAAAGATTGAACGTTATCCTTTCAGTAGCATTTATGCTTTTTGCTTGTGCAGCATTTGCACAACCAGAAGTAGAAATTCCAAACCAGAAGCCTGGTTCTTGCTACGCAAAATGTCTTATCGCTGATGAGTACACAACAGAAACTGAGCAAATTCAGGTAAAAGCTGCTTCTTCACGAGTAGAAACTATCCCTGCTGCTTACGAATCTGTATCTGAGCAAGTATTAGTAAGAGACGCTTCTTCTCGTATCGAGCGTGTTCCTGCTGAATACGAAACTCAAACTCAGTCATTCGTTAAAGGTTGCCCATCTGGATATTCTCCTGAAGGTGGTGGAACTGCACAAGCTGGTGGTAACTGTGTTCGTATGATTGCACTTCCTGCAGAATATGAAACAGTAACTGAGCAAGTATTAGTAAAAGAAGCTTCTACTCGTTTACAAGTTGTTCCTGCAACTTTCGAAAACGTAACTGAGCAAATTCTAGCTAAGCCTGCTTCTTTCCGTACACAGACTGTTCCTGCGGAATATGAGTCTATGACTGAGCAAGTATTAGTAAAAGAAGCTTCTACTCGTATCGAGAGAAGACCTGCACGTTATGAAACTCAAAGCGAGCAAATCGAAACTGCACCTGCTGCTACTAAGTGGGTAAAGAAAAGAGCTGACCGTAACTGTTTATCTGCTGACCCTAACGACTGTTTAGTTTGGTGTCTAGTTGAAACTCCTGCACAGTACCGTACTGTAACTAAGAAAGTACGTGTTGGTTGTGATGACGGTTGGACTGACAATGGTGACGATTGTATCAAAACTATTGATATTCCTGCTGAATACTCTACTCGTACTTTCAACAAATTGAAGACTGCTGCTTCTACGCGTCAGACTGAAGTTGCTGCTGAGTATAAGACGATCACTAAGTCTGTAGTTAAAACTCCTGCATCAACAACAACTGTTGATATTCCTGCTGAGTACTCTACTCGTACTGTTCGTAAATTAAAGAACGCTGCATCTACTCGTACTGAGACTGCTCCTGTAATCATGGGTAGCTACTCAACTCGTGTACGTAAAGGTTGTCCTTCTGGATATACTGAAGATACTGGTGCTGGCGGAAGCGGAGACTGTATCCGTTCTACTGATATTCCTGCGGAATACACTAGCCGTTCTTTCCGTAAATTATCTACTCCTGCATCTACTCGTACCATTGATATTCCTGCTGAGTACACTACTGTAACTCGTCGTGTATTAGTGAAGAAAGGTGGATTTACTGAGTGGAGAGAAGTTATCTGTAACGGAGACATCACAAACGTTACTGTTCGTAAGATTCAGGAAGCGCTACGTAGCCGTGGTTACGATCCAGGACCATCTGACAACGTAATGGGTGCAAGAACTAAAGCTGCTTTAGTTAAATACCAAAAGGATAACAACTTACCAGTTGGTAACCTTGATTTGGAAACTATGAAGTCTTTAGGCGTAAGCAACTAAGCACTGAAATAGATAAAACTCAATAGAGTTTTTAAACATAAAAATCCCGTCTTGGCTTTTGCCGAGGCGGGATTTTTTTTGTGCAACCAATTGGAAAGAAATACCGTCAGATAAGTAGATTATACTTGGTTATTTTTTTAAAATAAAATAATTTCTGATGAAAAAATTAAGTGTTACTATTTTCACGGTATTTATGTTTTTTGGTTCTTTTGTATTTGGACAACCGGGAATAGAAAATCGGCAAATAAAGCCTGGTACTTGTTATGCTAAATGTTTTATCGCTGATGAGTATATTACAGAAAAAGAGCAAGTTGAATTAAAAGCTGCTTCTTTCAAAGTAGAAATTATTCCTGCACAATATGAATCTGTATC
>JALZUU010000174.1 GCA_023300665.1 Saprospiraceae bacterium
TAACAAGAAAATTCCATATTTAAACACTGGAGGAAAAAGAAAATTGAATCTGCTTTATAAGGTTACAAAAGAGGAGGATTTATACCTAGACATTTATTATCCTAAAACGAAAAAGGAAGGAGAGGCGTTGCCCGTAGTAGTATACACACATGGTGGAGGTTGGACACAAGGTAGTAGACACGGAGCTGCCAATCATAATTTTAAAAAAATTCATACCGCGCTTTTAGAAAAAGGATTTTCTGTCGTTGCGGTAAGTTATCGACTTTGGAAAGAAGGGGAAGAGGTAAGTATGCGAGATTGCGTGATAGATAGTAAAGATGCCCTACGTTACTTATCTAAACACAGTGAAAAACTTGGAATAGATTCCAATCGTTTTTTTTCTTTTGGTGATTCTGCTGGAGGTCAAATTGCGCAAATGTTATTGTTAACAGCTCCAGAATCATTACAAGGGGATTCAACTTTGGCTGGCTATTCTTATAAAATGAAAGCAGGCGTGTCTTGGTACGGCCCTTGTGATTTTGAGAAAACGAGTCTATTCAATCATAATGACCGTGCTGATTTTAAAGATAGATTTGGACCAAGAATAATAAAACCAAGTACCAAACCTGAAGATAAGTTGTCGCTTTATAAAGAAATGAGTCCTATTAATTATCTAAACAAAAACAGTGCTCCTTTATTGATGATACAAGGAGATAAAGACGCAACTATACCCGTAAAGCATGCCTATTATATGGCAGAAAAGGCAAAAGAAATCGATGCTCCTGTAACGATATTAATTATTAAAAACTCAGGTCATAATTGGAGAAAGGTTGGAGCCGAAATTAAGCCAACACGCGAAGAAATTCTTCAAAAAACGGTCGACTATTTAGTTGCTCATTTGAAATAAATTAAGAATTAATATGAGGTTGATTCATTAACGGCAAACTAAAAATCAAAGACATGAGCAGAAATAATCCAATGAAAAATAGAATTGATATAGAATTTTTTCTATAAAATTTGTTTGGAGATATTTTTTTAATAGGGACTGTTCAATAATCTGTGTTTTTTTGTTGCCCTAGCATTGCGTAAGAAGAGAATGATTAACCAATGAGCATACTCTAAAAAGTAGAAAAACAGAAATTCTGAATCTTATTTAACAAGAATAAAATATATAGTTGCTTCGCGTTAAAAGATATACACGTTAAAGAACCTGCCTGCCGGCAGGCAGGTCTCTGCGTCTCTGCGAACTTTGCGAGAAAAACACTTTTTAGAGCAAACTCACCAATCAACTAATTAACAATTGCTTATGAAGGCAATGTTTTATGTATATAAATTGGGTTAATTGACTAGACACAGTTAATTAACCACTGCCTTTTAATAGTGTAAAATAACAGGTTTTACAATCCCTTCTTAAATTTAGAAGGTGTCATCCCAAACTCTTTCTTAAACGCACTTGTAAAGTGAGATAGACTCGAAAAGCCAACCGAATACATAACTTCACTAACAGATTTCCCAGGATTATTTTTAAAGATATGTGCTGCTTTTTTTAACCGGAAGGTGCGAATATATTCCTTTGCGTTGATACCAGTAATTCCTTTAAATTTTCTATAAAATTGAATGTAGGAAAGGTGACTTTCTTGTGCAATCATTTCCACACTTAAATCGCTGGATTGATAATTTTGCTCAATTATTTCCATGACTTTTTCTAGAAAAACTTCTTTCCTGTTTTCTGCCACCACAGGAATAGAAGGTTCCATACGGGTTTTCGTTTTTTGATATTCTTTTCCTTTTTGTTTGGTATTTAATAAATTATGAACTTGTAGCTCCAATAATTCAGGAGAAAATGGTTTTGAAATATATACGTCACCACCTTTTTCAAATCCTGATTTTTTACTTTCAAAATCAGTTAAAGCCGTCAGCAAAATAAGCGGAATATGACTGGTACGGATATCACTCTTTAGTTTGTCACTCAATTCAAAACCTGACATATTGGGCATCATG
The DNA here is from genome assembly GCA_023300665.1 of Saprospiraceae bacterium. Taxonomy (GTDB): domain Bacteria; phylum Bacteroidota; class Bacteroidia; order Chitinophagales; family Saprospiraceae; genus JALZUU01. The sequence goes on from JALZUU010000174.1 coordinate 1,981, forward strand.
ACATCCGAAATAATTAAATCAGGTACTTGTTTTATAGCTATTTTATAACCTTCCGCTCCGTCTACGGCAGTAAATGTAGTAAACTTTTTATCAAAAACACTTGTGATAAGTTTTTGAATCTCTAGGTTATCTTCGACAATTAATATAGTTCGATTTTGGTCAACTGAAATAGCGGTTTTTTCAGATTTTTCGGGGGAAGAAAGAATAGGAGGGGAAAAATCAATCGGCAATATTTTTTCGTCTATTTCGTCTGTTATATTCACTTCATCATCATTACTAATCGGAAGGGTAATCTGAAAAGAGGTACCTTTCATTTGTGAACTCTGTACTTCTATTTTCGCATGGTGTAAGTCAAGTAATTTTTTTACTAAAGAAAGTCCAATACCGCTTGTCCCAAAAAGACTTTTCTTTGGATTACTGGTAAAAAAGCGGTCAAAGATATTTGCAAGTTCTTTTTTACTCATTCCTTTTCCGGTATCCGTGACATTAATTTGTACCGTTTCTTTATCAATTTTTTCTAAATAGACTTCGACTTTTCCTTTTTCTGGTGTGTATTTAAAAGCATTAGATAGAAGGTTAAATAAGACACGCTCCACGATATCAGGGTCAAACCAACCTTTTACTGCTTCTTTTGGTGTAATTATACGAAAGTCAATCTCTCGATCATCTGCATAATTTTGAAATGCTGAAGCAGTACTGAGTAAAAATTTTCCGAGATCACTTTTTACAACCGTAAGCATCATTTTCCCTTCACCAATTTTTCTAAAATCAATTAAGCGGTTGGTTAAGTCGAGTAGTTTTCTTCCGTTTTCATTGATATCTTTTATTTTTCGTTTGATACCTCGTGGCAATTCTTTATCCTGTAATATATGTTCTAATGGACTGACAATCAAGGTCAAAGGAGTCCGTAATTCATGACTCATATCCGTAAAAAACTCTAATTTTGCCTCATTCAGCTCTTTAATACGTTGAATCTCTCGTTCTTCTTCTGCTACTCGTCGCCGCAAATTTATCATATCCATAGCGTAGCGATAGGCAAAAAATCCAAGAAGCAATAGCACTAGAAAATAAAATAGATAAGCCCAAATCGTTTTATAAAAAGGATTTTTAATTGTTAATTCGACTTTCTGAATCTTTGCACTTGGCAAGCCGTCCCCATTAAAACTTTGTAGCTGAAAAGTATACTTCCCAGGCTGTAAATCTGAATAACTCGCAAAGTTTTGATTGTTATTAACCAAAATCCAATCTGCATCGGTTCCTTTTAATTGGTAGCGAAATGAATTCTTTTTTGGAGCAGCGTAATGCATGGCGGCAAACTCAAAAGTAATTTGATTGAAATTATAGGGTAGAGTAATTTTATTGGTTTTATAAATCGGTTTTTCTAAAATAAGATGTCCTCGAAATTCCTGATTAGGATTAACCGATTCATTCAGCACTTTTAGATTTGTAATAACAGGATGCGGTGGATAAGGATTTTCGACAATATTCAAAGGATTAAAAATAGTCAAGCCATTAAGTCCACCCATGAGTAGTGTACCATTTTCTAGTTGTAGCGATGAATTTTTACGGAAATTATTGGCAGATAATCCATCCTCCATATTGAAAACTTTGACTGCTTGCGTTTCAGGATCCATTTTTACAATACCGCCATCTGTACTTAACCAAAGGAAACCTTTTTTATCTTCCGAGATAGAATAAATGGCATTATTAGGCAGCCCATCCCGTTTAGTAATCCGCTCAAATTTTTCTACATTTTTTTCTGCATCAAAAATAATTTTGTTTAATCCTCCACCAAAAGTTCCTACCCAAATATGGCCAGTTTCTTTATCTTTAAATAATGAAAAAACATTGTTACTGCTTATGCTTTGGTTATTGTAAACATCGTGTCTAAATATTTTAAAATTTGATTTCTGTTCGTTTTTTAATAAGTACAAACCATTCCTTGTGCCAAGCCAAATACCGGTCTCTGGGTCATGTAACATGACATTAATGATGTCTGTTGGAGATTGTAATTCAGCCGATGTTTGGTTGGCAAAAGAGGTGAAGGTAAAGTCTCCTGTTAACAAATCTCTTGTAGATTTTTTTAAAATTATTTTGCTGAGTTTATTGGAAGCTGCTATCCAAATTTCTTTATCAATTTGTAAAAGACAATTTAGCTGCTTATTAGCTAAAAAGCGGACGAAAGGATGACCCTTTGGAAAGGAAAAAAAATCATCCTTATCTAAATCATAGACCGACATTCCCTTGTCCGTTCCGATTAATATTAACCGGTCAGGAGTTTCATGAAAGAATAGAATTTTTTCATTTTCTAAAATCTTCCGAAATGTTGTTTGATAAATATTTGCCAAAGAAAATTCAGACTTAGAAATATTCATTCCTGACTGAAAAGTACCGACCCAGAGTCGATTTTTACTATCCAGTAAAATACCACTGATAAGATTACTCGATAGACTGTTTGGGTTGAAATACTGTTCACTTAAATTAAAAAACGGCTTTCGATTTAGGTCTATTTTGTTGACTCCACCATGCGCCGTAGCCAGCCAAATCACACCCGATTGGTCAGCGATTATATCATTAACCACATTACTACTAATACTGTAAGGATTCTCGGGTTGTGAACGGTAATTTTCAATTTTTCCGGTTGATTTATCTAATCGATATAGTCCTTTTTTTAAAGTACCGATAAATAAATGCTTTTTTGCATCTTCAAAAAAAGAAGTAATACTTGTTCCCATTAAACGGATTTCTTTCGAGGCGAAATGCATGGGTGGAGCTTCTTCATAAGTGTATTTTCCGTTGCTTTTAGAAATTTTTAAAAAACGCAAACCATCTTGTGTTCCTACCCAAATCAATCCTTCTTTGTCAATAAAAAGTTTATTGAAATTTAGATCTTTTTCACTAGAATATTTAAAATTATAGAGGAGTATTATTTTATCGTTTTCTTTTTTCTGTAGATGAAAAATTCCCTGATTTGTTGCAACTAATATGGTTCCATCTGCTAAGGTTATAATATCTTTAAATTGGGTGTTTTCTGTAAAAAACTCTTGACCCATTTGTGTTTGAGTAACATTTATAACATTGAAATGCAATTCATTGTCTAATTTTTGTTCTAGCAGGAATAGCCCTTCTGAAGTAGCCATCCAATAACTACGATCTTTTGTTTGAATAATTTTATGAAAGAATACAGATTTTTCTGATAGTAATTTATTAAATTCATCGACCCACACAAAAGCATCTTGATCTGGTTGGTAGAGACATAATCCACTTTGCGTACCGATCCATAAGATTTCTTGGTGATCTTCGAAAATATTTGTTACTAAATTATTAAGAAGGGTAGTGCTGTCTCCAGGATGTGGGACAAAGGATTTGAAGGAAGTACCATCATTTTTTATTAATCCATTAGAAGTACCAAGCCAAATAAATCCAGTTTTATCTTGAAGGATCGAATAAATAGAATTTTGATTGAGTCCTTCCTTATTACTGATCTTCTCAAAAATCAATGGTGGATCTTCTGTTGCTAAAATACTCGATGTAAAAACAGTGAACAACAGACAGAACAATAGAATCCTTCTAAAGATGCCCTCTCTAAAAATGTAGATTAAATTTAATGTTTGTCTAAATGGTTTCATATTTTTTCTTCTACCTTACGATGCTGTTTGATATATTGCGAAGGACTCATATCCATTATATTTCGAAACTGTTTATTAAAGTTTGAAATATTATTAAAACCAGATTCGTAACAAGCCGAGCTAATATTGATTTTATTTTCAATCAATAATTTACAGGCATATCCTATTCTAATTTCAATTAAATAACGGGAAAAAGTTTTGCGATGTATCCGTTTGAAATAACGACTAAATGCAGAGGGATTCATCCGGGCAATGGCTGCCACCTCAGATAATAAGATTTGCTTAGTAAAGTTTTTAAAGATAAACTCATGCGTTTTATCGGAATGCTCTTCTGGTTTACGCTCTAGGTATCCTTCACTTGATAGTAGTTTAATCTGTTTGTGCTTTGCCAGTTTTTGTAAAAATGTTAAAAATTTGAGCAGTTGCTGAAATTCATCTTTTTCTAAAGCTAAATCCTCTATTATTTCCGCCGCTGGAAAATCTAAATTGATAAAACGAATACCTCGACGTGCATTTTTGAATAATTCTGTTAATGATTCTGTTCCTGCAAGTTCTAAAAAATGCTTTCCTGTAAAATCTTCTTTAAAATGAATACACAATGCCTCTGCAATCATATTTGAATCTGATTGAAAATAATCTTTATCATTCAACCACATATGAGGTAGATTCTTTCCCAACAAAACCAGCTCTCCTGGTTCAAACTTTTCAATATGGTCACCCACAAATCTAGTACCCGTACTTTCAGTAATATACACCAACTCCAGCTCAGGATGATAGTGGCGTATTTTTAAAAAATACGGAAACCGATTCCTCTTTATTGAAAAAGCTTGGCGTTGTTCATTACTGCGGTTGAGTAGACGTGGTTTCATGTTAGTTGCGGTTAAATTAACCCAAATCAAGAGTTTATACCTTTTAAGGCAAAAATAGCATCATAATCAGAAAAATACTAAAACTTTTCTTTTTTTGTCTTTATATCTACGATAATATTCACTTTGAGCAAAAATAGCATCATATTAAGTCAATTTAGTGGTAGGTAGCTTATTACTGATGCCTTAATTTTGCTGAAAACACCTTAAGTAAAAATATTTTTCTGAAAAGGGACAATTTAAAAACTAATGCAAAAAAAAGTAACTATTACTGGTGTCGAAGTGAAAGATGTTCGATTTCCTACAAGTAAATCTCTGGACGGTTCCGATGCTATGAATCCTGATCCTGATTATTCGGCCGCTTATGTAATTTTAAAAACCAATAATCCTGATTTAGAAGGACACGGTCTTACTTTTACGATTGGTAGAGGTAATGAATTATGTGCAGCAGCAATTAAGTCTTTATCACACTTAGTGATAGGTAAAAAATTAGAGGATATCAAAGCGAATCCTGCTAAATTTTGGAAAGAAATCACGGGCGATAGTCAACTCCGTTGGTTAGGTCCAGAGAAAGGGGTGATTCACCTTGCAACTGGTGCCGTTGTCAATGCGGTTTGGGATTTATACGCCAAATCAGAAGGTAAACCATTATGGAAACTTTTGGCAGATATGACGCCAGAAGAACTGGTTGCTTGTGTAGATTTTACTTATATCACTGATGCGGTCACCCCAGAAGAGGCTTTGGCTATGCTGAAAAAGAAAGAATCTGGTAAGCAAGAACGCATTGCTCAATTAAAAGAAAAAGGATATCCAGCATATACGACTTCGGCCGGTTGGTTGGGGTATTCAGATGAAAAAATGCGTCGCCTTTGCCGAGAAGCGAAAGCAGAAGGTTTTACTCATTTAAAAATGAAAGTAGGCTCTAACCTACAAGATGATATGCGTCGCGCCGCCATTATTCGGGAAGAAATTGGGGACGATTTATACCTAATGATGGATGCCAACCAAAAATGGGATGTCGGAGAAGCAATTGAAAATATGGCCGAATTGGCAAAATATAATCCATACTGGATTGAAGAGCCAACCAGCCCAGATGATATCATTGGACACGCAAAAATTGCAAAGGCAGTAGCACCAATTAAAGTAGCCACTGGCGAACATTGTCAAAATCGAGTGGTTTTCAAGCAGCTGATGCAAGCTGAAGCCATCGAAATTTGTCAAATTGATAGTTGTAGAGTAGGAGGAGTCAATGAGATTTTAGCTATTCTCTTGATGGCGGCAAAATTTGATATTCCTGTTTGTCCTCATGCGGGTGGTGTAGGTTTATGTGAATATGTTCAGCATTTGTCAATGATTGATTTTATAGCCATCAGTGGCTCTTTGGATGGTCGAATAATTGAGTTTGTAGACCATTTACACGAGCATTTTCATGATCCAGTGGTTATTAAAAATGGACATTATATGCCTCCAGTAATGCCTGGGTATAGTATCGAAATGAAAAGTGAATCTTTGAAAGCCTATAGTTTTCCAGATGGTAAAATCTGGCAGGAAGAATTAGCAACAACATAGGTTTTAGCGATTTATTTTTTACATATACAAGTGAATGAGAAACGTCAATAATACTATAAAATTTGTCATCGGATTGATCTGTCTTTCCGTAGTAAGTTGTCATTCTTCTAAAAGTATTATTGAAAAGGAATCAGCTATTTTAAATAACCGTCCGAACATCATCTACATCTTAGCAGATGATCTAGGTATAGGTGATTTGACGATATACAACAAAGACGGTAAAATACCAACACCAAATCTTGATCAATTTGGAAGAGATGGGATGAAGTTTACAGATGCGCATACTTCTTCTTCAGTTTGTACACCGACTCGGTATGGTATTTTGACAGGAAGATATAATTGGCGAACGCCTTTGAAGGAATTTGTTTTATGGGGAAATTCTCCTCGGCTGATTGAAAAAGACAGATTGACGGTTGCCCAATTATTAAAGAATGTTGGGTATAAAACAGCAAATATTGGAAAGTGGCATCTAGGACTTAATTGGACATTAAAAGATGATACGCCTGATTTTGATGCTTATTCTAAACGAACGGATCGCATACCTTTTGCAAAAATAGACTATAGTCAACCACTGCGATCAGGTGCATTAGAACTTGGGTTTGACTATTCTTTTATGATTCCTGCTTCTTTGAATATGCCACCCTTTGTTTATTTGGAAAATGATAAGTCTACTAAAATTCCTACGAAAAAAACAGAGCGAAAAAGGAAAGATTATCCCTTTTCAAGTTGGATAAAAGGAGATATAGCAGATGATTTTGTACACGAACAAGTGTTGCCGACTTTTGTAGATAAGTCAATTAAATTTATCAAAGAAAACGCAAAAGGAAATCAACCTTTTTTTTTATATCTGCCTTTGCCTTCACCACATAGTCCGGTCTTGCCGATTGAGCCATGGAAGGGAGCAAGTAAGATGAATCCTTATGCTGATTTTGTGATAATGACAGATGCACTCATGGGCAAAATATTTGAAACACTAAAAGCTAAGGGCATAGAAAATAATACCATGGTTGTTTTTACGAGCGACAATGGCTGTGCTTCTACCGCAAATATTCCTTTGCTCAAAAAGCAAGGACATCATCCAAGTTATATATATTCTGGATTGAAAGGTAGTTATTTAGAAGGTGGACATCGGGTGCCGTTTTTAGTGAAATGGCCAGGTGTTGTATCTCCTAATTCTCAAAGTGATGTAACTATTTGTACCACAGATTTTATGGCGACTTGCGCAGAGCTTGTCAATTATTCGCTTAAGGAAAATGAAGGGGAGGATAGTTTTAGTATGATTCCTTTGTTGACAGGTAAAGGCGACTATAAAAGGACTTCGACTGTTCATCACTCAAAAACAGGTGTATTTGCCATTAGAAAAGGAGACTGGAAATTAGTCTTATCTCCTAATTCTGGCATCGGAGGAAATGGAAAACAAGCTAAAGTCAAAAAAGAACTTCCGGAATATCTCTTGTTTAATTTAGAAAAAGATGTTCAAGAAAAAAATAATCTTTCAGAAAAATATCCTGAAAAAGTAAAGGAACTTAAGGAATTAATGGTTCAACAAATTAAAAAAGGACGAAGTACTCCTGGAAATCAACAACGGAATACGGAGATTGATTTTGATTGGGTGCAGACTGCTTTTATGAAGATTTAAAATGGATTTTCAAACAACTTCTATTTGCGAATCAGAAGTTGAAGTCTAACTAAGATCTTAAATGTTGATGAAGCAAATAAGTAGAAGCAAAAAATCAATAATTTTACTTTCAATCCCTGATTCGCATTTTATAAAAAATCAATGTTATTATTTTTAAATAAAAAAAATGAAATTTAACTTAAAAAATAAAGTCGCACTTGTAACTGGCGGTGGAAGTGGTATTGGAAAAGCAATTTCGCAAACCTTTGCAGCGGCAGGTGCGATGGTACATATATTGGAAATGAACGTGGAGTCTGGCCAACAAACTGTCAACGAAATTAAAGAGGCAGGTAACCAAGCGTCCGTGCATCAATGTAATGTAACGGATGCTGCACAAGTCGCCAAAATTTTTCAAAATATCGGAGGGATTGACATCCTGATCAATAATGCAGGTATCGCTCATGTGGGTAATATTGAGAATACATCCGGAGATGATATGGACCGACTTTACCAAGTTAATATCAAAGGTTTATATCATTGTATGTTTCATGCCATTACGGATTTTAAAACGCGTGGCGGTGGGGTGATTATTAATATGGCCTCCATTGCATCTACGGTTGGTATTTCGGACCGATTTGCTTATTCGATGACTAAAGGAGCTGTTTTGACCATGACTTATTCCGTAGCAAAGGATTATTTAACTGAAGGAATTCGCTGTAACTGTATTTCTCCGGCACGTGTACATACTCCTTTTGTAGATAATTTTATCGCAAAAAATTATCCTGGAAAAGAAAAGGAAACATTTGCAAAACTTTCTGCCACTCAGCCTATCGGACGAATGGGAAAACCACAAGAAATAGCAGATATGGCGCTTTTCTTAGCATCTGATGAAGCCGCTTTTATCACCGGAACTGACTTTCCAATTGATGGCGGATTTATCAAATTAAACGGATAAAAATTAACAATGCGAATCAGTAGTTAAAATTAAGAATACTTATATTAGTACAATTTTTTTTCAACCCGTAATTCGAAATAATAGATCATTTAAACGAAAACACACTTAAAAAATAATATGAAATTAATTAGATTTGGAAATGAAGGGGCTGTCAAACCTGGCTTACAACTTGACGAAAACACGCGCATTGATGTATCAGCATTCGGCGAAGATTATAACGAAAATTTCTTTGCTACCGATGGTATTAATCGCTTAAAAAAATGGTTAGAAACCAATCTTGCTTCTTGCCCAAAAGTAGATGCTAAGGTCCGTTTAGCAGCTCCGACGGCACGTCCCTCTAAGATTGTTTGCGTTGGTTTGAATTATGCCAAACATGCAGAAGAAAGCGGTATGGCCGTTCCGGGTGAGCCGGTTTTGTTCTTTAAAGCAACCTCTTCGATTATCGGTCCAAACGATCAGGTTATGTTACCACGCGGTAGCCAAAAGTCAGATTGGGAAGTAGAATTGGCGGTAGTCATTGGCAAAAAGGCTTCTTATGTCAAAGAAAGCGAAGCGATGGATTACGTGGCGGGTTATATGGTTCATAATGATGTTAGTGAAAGAGCATTCCAGTTGGAACGTGAGGGACAGTGGGTGAAAGGAAAAAGTTGTGATACCTTTGCTCCTTTAGGACCATTTATGGCCACCAAGAATGAGATTGCTGATCCTCATAATCTGCGTTTATGGCTCAAGCTTAACGGAGAGACTTTACAAGACAGCAATACTTCTGACTTTATTTTTGATATACCAAAAGTAATTAGTTACATCAGTGAGTTTATGACCTTACTTCCAGGCGATATTATTTCGACAGGAACACCATTTGGTGTCGGCTTAGGTTTTAATCCTCCTAAATATTTGAAAGCAGGTGACGTTATGGAGCTTGGAATCGATGGTTTAGGCGTTTCACGACAAGAGGTAATCCCTTTTGCTGGTCCTCAAACAATAAGCTAATAAGATTTGCTTGCTTTTTTTGACAATTATTTAATTGATTCGTAATGATGAAAATTGATGCACATCAACACTTTTGGCAGTTCGATCCTATACGAGACGCGTGGATTGATGATACGATGTCTGTCATTCAACGGGACTTTTTACCCGAAGATTTAGGACCGATTTTGTTCGAAAACCGAATGGACGGTTGTGTTGCTGTACAGGCTGATCAATCAGAAACAGAAACCAAATTTTTACTCGATTTAGCAGCTAAAAATAACTTTATCCATGGAGTGGTTGGTTGGGTAGATTTACGAAGTGAGGATGTAGAAGAACGATTGGCTCATTATGCTCAAAATGATTTGTTTAAAGGAGTACGACATATTGCACAAGGAGAAGCGGATGATTTTTTATTACGAGAAGATGTTCAGCGTGGTATTGGTTTTTTATCGAAGTACGATTTAACCTACGACATTTTAGTTTTTGCTCGACAATTGCCAGCCGCAATCGAATTGGTAAAAGCCTTTCCAGACCAAAAATTTGTGTTAGACCATTTGGCGAAACCTCAATTTTCGAAAGGATTGGATAAAGAATGGCAATCAAATATTGCCGCTTTAGGGAAGTATCCGAACGTATTTTGCAAGTTATCTGGAATGGTGACAGAGACAGATGATTTTAAATGGAAAAAGTCAGATTTTATTCCTTTTCTCGAGGTCATTTTTTCATCCTTCGGTAAGGAACGCGTAATGTATGGTTCAGATTGGCCTGTTTGTTTACTGGCTGCTGACTATGGTGCACAGTTAAATATTTTACAAGCATATATTTCAGATTTTTCTAGGGTAGAACAGTCGAAAATCATGGGTGGAAATGCTGTTTCGTTTTACGATTTAAAAATAAATTTATGAATTTAAATTTGCAAGATAAGGTCATCATAGTAACAGGTGGTTCAAGAGGCATTGGTCATGGCATCGTTACCGCATTAGTGGAAGAAGGAGCCATTCCTTTTATTATCGGTAGAAATAAAGTTACCGTTTTAGAAGCCGTAAAAAACATAAAAGATAAAGGAGGGAAAGCGTCTTATGCATTAGCTGAACTGACAAATCCTGATGCATGTATTGCTGCCATCGAAAAAGCAGTTTCAGAATTCGGACAGATTGATGGTTTGGTAAATAATGCAGGTGTAAACGATGGTGTTGGATTGGAATCTGGTAATTATGAAGATTTTATTGAATCCTTAAAACGCAATGTGGTTCATTATTATCAAATAGCACAGTTGGTTTTGCCGCACCTCAAAAAGAGCAAAGGAGCAATTGTCAATATCGGTTCAAAAACTTCTCTAACGGGACAGGGTGGTACCTCAGGATATGCTGCAGCAAATGGCGCTCGGAATGCCCTGACGCGCGAATGGGCGCTAGAATTACTACCTTATAGCATTCGTGTAAACGCCGTTATCGTAGCGGAATGTTATACTCCGCTGTACGACACATGGATTAAAACATTTGATAATCCCCAAGAAAAGCTGGCGAGTATTACTAAAAAAATTCCTTTAGAAAATCGGATGACGACTGCCCAAGAAATAGCAGATTCGGTGATCTTTTTACTTTCTAATAGATCGAGCCATACAACGGGCCAGTTGATATTTGTTGATGGTGGTTATACACATTTAGATCGATCATTATAGCTACGAGCTTACTCTAAAAGTAAGGATTCTTATATTTTTAAACAGATAAAACAAATATTTATAAAGGCTTTGCGCTAAAAGATATACATGTTAGAAAAACATTTTTTAGAGTAAACTCAACTATAGCATTATGAATTTAAAAAAATACTGTTTTGCCTTAGATTTAGTAAATGATGTTGACTTAATTGCCGAATATAAAAAATATCATACTACGGTTTGGCCTGCAATTATTCAAAGCATCAAGGAAGCTGGAATTGAAGATATGGAGATTTATTGTATCGGCAATCGACTGTTCATGATTATGAAAGTTGATGAAAACTTTTCTTTTGAAGAAAAGGCAGCAGCAGATGCAGTTAATACAAAAGTTCAGGAATGGGAAGAATTAATGTGGAAATATCAACAAGCCTTACCTGTTGCAAAACCCGGTGAAAAATGGATGTTGATGGAAAAGATATTTCAATTGTAAAATACCAATAAAAAACATATGAGTAAAGCGATAAAGTATAATGCAAACTATCCTTCGATAGATAATTTGAGAACAAAAGCAAAAAAGCGTATTCCCGCATTTGCCTTTGAATATTTGGACGGTGGATGTAATGAAGATACCAATATTCGGAAAAATACTCGTGAGATACGCGAGGTAGAACTCATTCCAGAGTACTTGACCAAACACAAAGGGTCAAGCATGAAAACAACGTTGTTTGGACACGAGTACGATGCGCCATTTGGAATTGCACCAGTTGGATTACAAGGGCTTATGTGGCCCAATGCTCCAGAGATCTTAGCGAAGGCTGCTTTTGAGCATAATATACCTTTTTGTCTTAGTACCGTGACGACTTCGAGTATTGAACGCATTGCAGAAATCACCGAAGGTAGATCTTGGTTTCAACTTTATCACCCTGCAGAAGACTCCGTACGTGATGATATTATTAACCGGGCAGCTGCTGCCGAAATGCCTGTTTTGGTAATCCTAAGCGATGTACCAACCTTTGGCTACCGTCCACGAGACATTCGTAATGGTTTGGCAATGCCACCAAAGATGACCTTAAAAAATATGGTAGAAGTAGTAATGCACCCCAATTGGGCATTACGCACTTTGTATCATGGACAGCCGAGTTTTAAGACGTTGAAACCTTATACACCAAAAGGATTGAGTATGGCTCAACTTGGAAAATTTATGGATAAAACTTTTTCCGGTCGTCTGAATGAAGAGAAAATAAAACCCATCCGTGACATGTGGAAAGGTAAATTAGTCTTAAAAGGGGTGGCCAATGAAATGGACGCAGAAAAAGCAGTTAAACTAGGCTTGGACGGCATCATCGTTTCTAATCATGGAGGTCGACAATTAGATGCTGGTGAAAGTTCAATTAAACCACTAACACGAATTGCTCAAAAATACGGCGACCAAATTAAAGTCATGATGGACAGTGGCATTCGATCTGGACCAGACATTGCTTGCAGTTTGGCTTCGGGCGCTGAATTTACCTTTTTAGGACGTGCCTTTATGTATGGCGTAGCAGCTTTGGGAGCGAAAGGAGGAGATCATACAATTTCGATTTTGAAAACACAATTGCAGCAAGTGATGGAGCAAATTTGTTGTGAAAAAACAGCAGACTTTCCAAATTTTATTAAAAAAAATGAGTCTGTATAAAAATAAAAAAAGAAGGATGTTTTTTTGCTAGTTAGCCTGTTAGCTATGTGGTTGGGTGTTCAATCTAACCTAGTTAGGATAAAAAAATCTTCTGTAAATTTTAATGCTCAAATTCGGCTTTTATAAAAATTTACTTTTGACAGAATTTTGTTAATGAACGCAATAGTTCTTGTTTTGAGCGAAACCTCCGACCTTGAGCTTTTTTCCATTCGGTGCATTTATAAAATGTCTTAAACCGAATACTGTTTGAGTTAAATAACTATTGAATAAAATGCAAATGACTGATAATCAATAAATTAAAAATAATATACAGAATTCCAAAACGAGTTTATTCGGTTTGACATTTTATTAGAAGTGCCGAATTCGAAAAATGCGACAGGCGGCAGATTTTTTGGTTTCGTTTTTTTTCTGCAAAAAAAGGAACAGAAAAAAGAAAGTAAAGAAAATGTTTAAATCTTGAGACGAGTTAATTTAAATTTAACAAGATATTGAAGAGGAAGGTGTTGCCTTAATAAAAATT
>JALZUU010000175.1 GCA_023300665.1 Saprospiraceae bacterium
TCTCTTTTACAAGAAGCAACTACCAAGCATTTTAGAATTGTCGTACAACGGTAGGAAAATAATTTTGAATTTTGAATTGATAATTTTGAATTATGCTTCTTTGCTTCGATCTAGACAGACCAAACTCCACCAAAAGAAAAGGATTAAACTTGGATGGGTACTTTTTAGGTTTTTTAAAATAGAATTTTCAAAAATATTAAATAAGCCTACCACAACGGGTCTCAATCCGACCTTAGACAAACGAGCATAGGTCCGCAATAATCGGGTATCCATCATCGCATATTTTTTTTGTAAAATTAATAAATTGCGAATGGCCGTTTGACGTTTTTCTAAAAAAACGGACGCATCATCTAATCCTAAATGAATCAATCGATTCTCTAAATGTATCACCGCTACCCCTGCCGCTTTTAACGACCAACCAAAGAGCGTATCTTCATGTCCATATTCCGTGATTGTATGATCAAATTTTATTTTTTTAAAAATAGCGTTGGGCACCAGAAAATTAAAAGAGCTAAATCCATGATGCGGATCACGCGCACGATCTGGGGCAGGAACAACTTCTCGTCGACTACCGACCAACCAATGTAATTCTTTTCCGTCCGGAGCAGAAGTAGCATAAGCTGTACCTCCTACGAGTACTGTATTAGACGCTAAGTGCTCCGTGTATTTTTTTAAAAAATCTTTATGCTTCGGATAGCTATCACAATCTAAAAATAAGAGATAAGGAAATTTTGCACGGGCTCCAAGATTATTTCGAATGGCAGAGCGGCCCAAATTTTTAGGAAGATTTTCATATGTTACTTCTGGTATTTCAGCAATCGCTTGATTTTCTTTTTTGATGGCTTCCGTTGATCCATCGTCTAAGACAATTAATTCAAATTGAATTTCCAAGGCTCGACCCTGTCGAACTAATTCGGTGACCAATCGAGTAACAGACTCCGCATATACTGGAATTAAAATGGATAGCATTCTGTAAAAGTAACAGGTCTTTGGTAGGTTATCAAGTTTATTTTCTATTTTTGGTTATCGCAAATATATATCTAATGACATTCAGCAGTTTTACTTTAGTAATAAAAATTAAAAAAAATGATTAAATCTGTCTCCTTAAGCTTTGTTTTATTCAGCTTAATTTTCACCACAAGTTGCAAGAATAATACAACCGATCTAACCCATAAAATCAACGAACTCCAAACAGAGATCAGCCAACTAAAATCAATTTCTGCTGAGTCAACACCAGGATTTATTCACACAGTTTATTTTTATGCAGCTGAAGGATTAACGGACAAAAGAAAGAACGAATTTATAGACGGATTAGCAGGTCTCGCCAAGACGCCTTCTATTCAAAAAGTCTATTATGGACCACCCGCGGGAACGGATCGTAAAATGGTCGACAATAATTATATGATTGCGTGGATTTGTCATTTTAAATCTGTCGCGGAACATGATCTTTATCAGGATGATCCTATTCATTTAAAATTTATCGAAGACTATAAAGATGTCTGGGAAAAAGTATTGATTTATGATAATATTTTGGCGGAATAAGGACCAAAACATGAACCATTTCGATTTTTTTTGAAATGATTAAAGCCATTTCGCCCTCTTTTTACGTAAAAAGAGGGCGAAATGGTTAAAAGCTAAATGGATAAATTAAATAAGGATACTCAAATTAGGGATGACTTATCTTCAGTATGAATTTCATTGATAAATAGCCATAAATCCAGCAGCATCCACTTCTTCTGCAGACTTAATTCGATAGCGTTTTCGGTCTGAAAAATCGGGTGCATATGGATGTTGAAAATCTGCAAAGACATCCGTATCTACA
This sequence comes from Saprospiraceae bacterium, assembly GCA_023300665.1. Classification (GTDB taxonomy): domain Bacteria; phylum Bacteroidota; class Bacteroidia; order Chitinophagales; family Saprospiraceae; genus JALZUU01. Next base: position 1,823 of record JALZUU010000175.1, read on the forward strand.
CTTTTTGTCTCCATAAAAGCTTTTCCTAACACCAGCCCTATTTCACCTAAATCCGCAAAAAAGTATTCTTTTAGTAGTGGAATAATAGAACGATCAAATACTTTCTTCAAATCTGACAAGTTTTGTACTTGCAAAAAATAAGAATGTCCAATACAATGTGCTTGACCTAATAACAAAGCAATTCTTTCATTCATCACTTTCAACAATAATTCTAGATGAATACCATCCATGAGTGGTTGTTGGTTCACTTTACTAATTACAGTTGGATCAGGTAAAACGGCCTCAAAAGCAAAACGACGACGAAGCGCAAAATCCAGATTTTCAATACTACGATCCGCAGTATTCATGGTTGCTAAAAGATAAAGATTCGGTGGTACACTAAACAGTGTTTTAGAATATGGTAGCACCAAATGTAATGCTTCAGGTGCTCCTTCTCGCTTATTGGGTTCAATCAATGAAATCAATTCACCAAATACACTAGCAATGTTAGCTCGATTTATTTCATCAATAATCAAGACAAATCGTTCGGTGGTTTTTCGAGCTATTTCAGAAAAACGAGCCATAGAAATATCAGGCAAAATATTTTCTTCTATTTCTCCACCCATCAACGAACTGGTCTCTACATATTGTTGTTCAAATCGTTGTAAGGAAGCCAACACAATCAAATAATCTTCCGCATTTGTTACATTCGCACTACTTCGTATCACCGATAATGGATCCGTCAATTCGGTAGCATCTAGTGCTTGAAATTCATAAAATACTTTTTCTAGTTTTTTACGCGAAATAGATCCGAGACCAAAAAATTTTTCTTTCCGAACTTTTAAATTTCCAGTTCGCTCAATTCGATGTAAAAATAACTTACTACCTCCTGGTCCAGGAAAACTTTCAAATGCATCGGTTTTTAAATATTGTAAAAATGATTTATAAAGTGGTTTGAATTCTGATAATTGGTGGGGTGCCGGAATTGCTTCCATCATATCATCAACCAACTCTTGTCTAGCCTCAAGAGAGATATGTTTGAAAATACCATTTTGAATTTCGTAGCGAATTTGTCCATTTTCAGTAACGGGTTTAATTCCTTCCACAAAATCTTCATAGGTAAAAGATTGATGAAAAGTGACAAAGAAAATCAACCCTTCTTCTACATATTCTTGGTAGCGTTGATGGCGATCCAATCGAGGTTCTAGCTCCAGTTCTTCAAGCGTACGATGTTCAATAATCGCTAAAGCATGATCGATCGTTTTATAGGTTTTTCCAGTTCCAGGTGGTCCATGTAAAATCAGATTTAAGGGATGAACTGCCGTGATTCCTTCCATATAATCCGGCATCGGTTCTTCTGCCAAATTCTCGCGCTGCACCATGCCTGCAATAAGTTCATATTGTCGCTTTGTGGCCTTATAAGTAATCCCAGACAGGCCTCCATAAAACTTATCGAATTCTTTATTTTCGGTTAGCAAATCTTTAGTAATCGGACGGTTCCATAGATTATATTCAATGGTTATTTGAATATTTTCTTCCGATGTAATTTGATCTACATAAAAATGTTTTTGCTCATCTGAGACCTTCCAAGTTCCAACTTCCGACCTTGTTTCAGCCAATCCATATACGCCTGGATTTTCTCCAGTTTTCCACAAAATTACTTTATCCCCCTTCTTAATTTTATCTCGATGTGCTTTTACTGGAAAGGTATGGACCGCATCCATTCTCAAAGCAGGCCCCAACAAAAACTGTGGATCATGAGCCTGAAATAACCAATAGTTAGTGTTCTCCTTTTTTTTCATAAAACAATTATAGGAATTTATCTGGAAGTTATCCTATTTGTCTATCGTATTATTAAACAGTTTCTACACAATAGTTCAGTAATTTTTAATTTAGGAATATTTGCATAAAAAATCAGCCAGTTAGCCAGTTGGCGATTAGCTAGTTAGCTTCTCTTTAACGTATTTTACGTTAAAGAGAAGCTAACTAGCTAACAGGCGAACCAGCCAACAGGCAAAAAACGCCCTAATATGCATAATCAATCAAAAATATTAACCTCGTAAAAAAGTTACCAAATCATTGCTACATGAAATTGTTTTAAAATAAATTCTTCTTCGTACCTTTGCAAACTAATTTTTTAAATATGAATGAAATTATTGCCACTTTCGATCCAATCCAAACCGGATTAACCAAAGATATCATGACTTTCGGTATTACAACGATCGTCCTTATCATTGGTTTAATAATCGGCAGTCGTGTCAAAACTACTTATGAGCAGCGACATTATAAAAACATGATATTAATGCTCGTCTTTTTTTCTGCACTAATTTTTGCGGGGGCCACTTTTTTTTCATGGCTAACGACCATTAAACTAACACCTGTCGTCATGCGCGCTCAAAATATGGATACGCCATACGGCACCGTAGATTATTCCGATATCCGTAATGCTTATTATTATCAAGATAAACAATCCGCAAAATACGCGAAAGATCAAGTAATTAGACAAACACAGTTTTTAATTATTGATGAAATAAGTAAAAAATCACATGCACTCAGTGAAGAAAATTATGATATTGATAAAATATTTTCTGTCCTCGAAAAACAGGTAAAGCAACTACCCGGAGCTGATGATGAATGATCTTTATTGGATATTCGGATTCGCTGCTGCCTTTTTGATTGGGATGGCAAAAGCTGGAATAAAAGGGCTGGGGCCATTTTATGTTTTGCTGATGTCTCAAGTCTTTGGAAGTAAAGCTTCTACCGGCCTCATCGTTCCATTGTTTGTGATTGGAGATTTGTTCGCAGTGATTTATTATAATCGACACACCCGCTGGACTTATCTTTGGAAACTATTACCTTGGATGGCGCTGGGTGTTTTTTTTGGTACCTACCTAGGGAAGGACTTACCTGAAGCGATCTTTCGACAGATCATGGCTTCGTTAATTCTCGTAACCGTGATTGGCCTTTTTTGGTGGGACCGCCGCAAAACACAACCTATTCCAAATCAATGGTGGTTTGCTGCTGCGATTGGAATCATTGCTGGAGTTACGACAATGGTTGGTAATCTAGCTGGTGCTTTTACCACTATTTTTTTCTTAGCCGTAAGACTGCCTAAAAATGAGTTTATTGGTACAGCGGCCTGGTTGTATTTTATTATTAATTTATTAAAACTATTTTTTCATACATTCTCTTGGGGAACGGTCAATTACGAATCTTTAAAAATAGATTTACACCTACTACCTGCCACCATTCTCGGAATCATCACCGGTGTTTTTTTAGTCAAAAAAATAAAAGACGAGGATTATAGAAAATTTATTTTATTGGTTACCGGGCTTGGAGCTTTGTGGGTATTATTTAAAGGTTAGTAGCATACTACTGGACATTTCTTCCATTTTCTGCCTCCCAGCTCCGGCAGTACCGCCGGAGAGTAGCACCAAACCCGCAAATGTCCAGTAGTATGGGTTAGTAGAGTGAAGCAAATGGCCAATAGCAAAATGCTAATAGCAGTTTTTAATGATCAAGCAATAAAAAAAGCAAGTAATCACCCTTAGGTAATCACTTGCTTAAATTCACAAAAAAAATCTGTTTTTGGGAGACCTTTTAAAAAATCTCCTTTACAGTCTCATAGTATGTAATTTCTTTATGAAGCTGTTTAAGAATGTTCACAAAAGGTGAGGATAAGTGCTTGATAATGTGGGCGATGCTCATTTTTCTTTGCGTAGCCGTAGCTACGGAAATAAAAATAGCAGAAGATCCACGTTATCAATGACTTGTCCGTAACCATTGTGCTTCATTTTTAAACAGTTTCTATTATCTATGTATTTGAATGTATCCTGAATACATTTCTCCGTTACCATCATCTAGTAGGTAGAAATAAGTTCCATCAGGTAATACTTCCTCCGTCCAAGTTCCACCCCAAAGGGTACTTTCGTCATACTGACCGCTTCCGTTAAAACCATAAGCATCTCTTTGATAAACTTGGTTACCCCAGCGATTGAAAACGCAAAGTCTATTGTTTGGAATATTTCTTAATCCTTGAATCATAAACACGTCGTTGATACCATCATTATTAGGTGAGAATCCATTATGAATAACCAATTCTGTCAACGTATCACATGCTACAAAAATACTTACCGTGGTACTATCACAACCCGAAGCATTACATATTCCATAAGTCAGTACATCTGGGATATCATCATTGCAATAACCTAGAGATGGCGTATAAGTTAGTATTCCAGTCTCTGGATTTAAGAACGCTATTCCATTATCTGGCCCTTCAACAATGAAGAAGGTATCTATCGGTTGATTACCAGCATCATCGTTATTTACTATAACAATATCTATTGAACTGTCCATCACTATATTAGCGGTATCAGGATTAGCAACTGGTGGCGATACTTGATCTGACGTAACATTAAAGACAAAGGTAGTTGTATCACAAACTCCAAGATCATCACAAATTACGATACAAGCCGTATCCATTCCTACCTCTAATCCAGTCACTTCAAAACAAGTAAATCCATCTAAGAAATCTACACTCGCTGAAGTCCCTGAAGCACCTGGACAAACGTTATCGATATCGATAATATTTCCAGCCAAATCCATCGTATCTAAACAGATCGTATCGGTAATACCAATCACAAGATCCGCTAAAATCGTATCTGGATTAATACATGCTACAGTAATAGCTATTGAATCCATACAACCATCCGGTCGTTCGAAAATCACTTCATGGAAGCCAGCAGCTAATTCGATATTTGTTCCTCCACCAACTATTACATCAGCAGCTGGTACCACAATCAAACTACTCGTCAATAATTCTCGAATACTTAATGAACTATAAGTGTTATCAGGATTGGCTCCTGTAATTGTTTCTGCCACTTGGTCATAAGTCCAACTCGTGCTATTATCCCATACATTCATAGAATCTGCTAAGGCAGTCAAATCATTGAATTGACCACTAAACATGGTTCCATTTATTGTCCAATCTTCAAGATTATAAGAATTACTAGTTGGAATATTTTCAGTTTCATATGTGAGTATCGTATCTGCTCCACATGCCGTCAATACCGATCCATAAGGGATTCCGTTATCGGTGATATTGAAACGAGTCGCATCATTAATGGTCACTGGTATACAAGAAGTAACAACATCGTTACAATCTGCTAAACTCAGTATTTGACTTTCCATGCTAATAAAATCAGGACAAGGCGGCGCTGGCGTACAATCTACTTGCACTGAAATGGTATCCATACAACCTGTTAGATCATCTGTTACAATGACAACATGGAAACCAGTATCTAAAAGCATGGCCGTTCCATTGGCTATTGAAATTGGACTAGGTGTCACCGTAGATAATGGAGTACCATTTTCACTGATGGTCAAATCTCCATAAGTATTGACAGATGTTCCACCTGTAATTAATAATCCGCTATAGCTCCAATTACCTGATGGATCGATCACATTCATACTATCTGCTAACGCAGCAGGATCTGCAAAATTAAATGGACCGAATGCTATTCCACTTATTATCCAACTATCTAATTGATAATTACTAGTGGTATTAAATGAAGTGGTTAGATAACTTTGAATTGAATCAAAATCACAACCTGCAAAGCCATTATTATAAATTGCTCCATTGTCTGTAATCGTAAAGTTTGAGATATTTGCTGGTGAGACTGAAATACATAATTCCGTAGAATCGGTACAATCTCCTGCATCCAATGTCAAAGTCTCCTCCATAAAATATTCAGGACAATCATTACATGCTGCATTCACATAAATGGTATCCATACAACCAGAGTTTGTATTTTCAAATACCAATTCATGGAAACCAATTGGTAATGGTAAAGAAACCTTACTTGGTGTTGGTTGTAGATCAGCTGGTGAAATAGCGACTACAATTCCAAATTGAACAATGGTTATCGCACCATAATCTCTTGTGAGGTCTCCACCATCAATACTAAAGTTATTAGAAATAAACCAGTTTCCGTTTGGATCCCAAACATTCATAGAATCTACTAGTTGTGGAATTGTATTAAAGTTCATACTAAAAGTCTGACCATCTACAATCCAAGAGTCTAATAGGTAAGGACCACTCGTTCCTTGATTTGGGAAATTATCATAATTATAAATAATTAAGGAATCAAAATCACATCCTTGAATCTGTTGTGTATAAGGGTTTCCATTATCAGAAACATTATAATTGATAAACTCTGTTAATAAAATTGGTGTACAATAGAACGCCATTTCATCACAATTAGCAGCCTCAACCGTTATCGTATCAACCGCAAACAACGGTGGACACATACAAGTCAAGAATACATTCACCGTATCTTCACAACCAGTAGCTGATTCTCTGAAAATAACTTCGTGCGTTCCTGCACTGAAACTTAATTCAATATCTACCGGTTGATTACGCTCTTGCGGATTCATGACTCCTGGCGCACCAGAAATATTTTCTGTTAAGTCAATATTACTATAAGTATCTGTATTAAGAATATGTCGAATTTCATTATTCGCTGGTACGTGTATCCAGTTTCCTGTTGGATCCCAAACATTCATAGAGTCTTTTAAAGATTCCATGTCTGCAACTTCTCCAGAGAAACTAACCCCATTCACCGTCCAATTATCAACCATGTAAGGTCCAGTCAAACCAGCACCCGGCAAGCCACTATAATCGTAGAAAGTCAGGGTATCAATTCCACAAGCTTGAATTCCACCTGCGTAAGGGTTACCATTATCAAAAATACTATAATCACTTAAATCAGTTAGATCAATGTTGACACAGATGGTTCCTTCGTCAGCACAATTAGCCAACATAATTGATTCATTTTCTAAAGTTATAAAGTCAGGGCAATTTTCTACCTGTACTTGAATAAACATCACCGTTGTATCACAGGCACCAAAGTCATCACAGGCTACTAGACATAAGTTATCTGTACCTGTAAATCCAATATCCGGTGTATAAGTTATACAAGAGCTTCCATCTAAGTTAGCTGTTCCATTAGCAGGTGCCTGACATAAAGATAAGGTAGCAAAATTACCTACTAGATCTGAAGTGTCTGCACATAACGTCGTGGTCGTCGTTTCAAATGGTGTTACTTCAAATAAAGTATCTGGCTCAATCGTACCTTGTACCGCCAAGGTTAATACGTCTTGGCAACAGGTACTCGTATTATTAAATTCTATTTCGTAAATCCCTACGCCACCTAGGTTTATTTCCATACCCGGTGTTGCTAAAGTATCTACCGTACAACCTATAATTGGATCGGTATAAAGTGCTCCATTTATGGTAATTTCATAATCCAAAGAATCATCAATGGATACTGGAATACAAACTGTTGGCGCTCGTCCATCAGCAATCAATAAAGTATCTCCGCTAAATAACACTGGACAAACAATTGATGGTTCTGCTAAAGTAACCACTTGTACTGGACTCGGACAAGTACCATCTGCATTGACAACTACAACATCATAGTTTCCTGCTACAAGGTTAGTAAATAAATTATTCGTCGTGAAGGTCGTACCGCCATCAATACTATATTCTAATGGTGCTTGTCCTCCAATAGCCGATACCAGAATAGCTCCATCCATGGCATCACAAGCAGAAGGATTAGTAACGGTAACTCCATCAATCGTTGGTTGTGGATTTACAAATACGGTTACACTATCTGTACCACTACAAGTTCCAGTTACATTGACAATATAAGTTGTCGTTACCGTAGGCGTAGCTACCGGTGTAGGACTTCCTGGATTATCAAGGCTCGCAGTTGGTGTCCATAAATAAATGGTACCACCAAGAGTCGCACCTAATGTGGTAGAAGTTCCTTCACAAATCGTTACATCTGGACCAGCATCTATCACTGGACATCCTTGGTAAAATCCAGCATCGATATCATTGTTTGGTGCTAAGGCATCAAACGTAAACGTTGCGGTATTTCCAGTTACTGGATCTATATCACTATCTAAGCCATCTGTTGTCGCATCTTGCGGTGAAGTGGCAAAAATATTTCCTGCTGTATTCGTCGTCTCATCGAAGTTTACATAATAATCACCCGCAGGGATATTGTTAAATATATATGCTCCAGTCGCATCTGTCATCGTCGTTGCGATTAATATATCATTATCAT
>JALZUU010000176.1 GCA_023300665.1 Saprospiraceae bacterium
TTGAAAGGCATGGCCCACACGCATCATCAGAATTTACAAGACAACCTGTACGCTGATTATACGCTAGATCAATACACTAGTTTACTGGTTGATCAAGAATGGGAAGAACGGCAAAATCGTAAAATTACTAACCTTCTAAAATCAGCAGCCTTCCGTATTAACGCTGCCGTAGAGAATATTGATTATACTACTAATCGGAGTTTAGATAAAAACGTTTTTGAGCGACTTGTGAGCTTGAATTTTATCAAGCAAAAAGAGAATATTATTATCAGCGGAGCCACCGGAACTGGTAAATCTTATTTAGCTCAGGCACTTGGTCGACAAGCCTGCATAAATCTCTACAAAACTAAATATTTTACGACCAGTCGATTGATGGATGAAGTTAAAATTGCCCGTCTGCAAGGCACCTATTTTAAGATGATTAAAGCGATCCAAAAGGCAGACTTGTTGATCCTGGAAGATTTTGGTTTACAACCCTTCGATCAATCAGCTCGACAAACATTAATGGATATTGTAGAATATAGATATGATCAAGGCTCTACCATCATCACCTCCCAAATACCAGTTGATCAATGGCACCAACTCATCGGAGAAGGGACTATCGCTGACGCTATTTTAGACAGAATTGTTCATTCTTCTCATCGGATCACCCTCACCGGAACATCGATGCGAAGAAAGAAAAAACTAAACGCTTAATATTTTTTAACTTTGCCATAAGTTATGAAATGAACCTCTTTTTAACTGGCACAATTACTCCGGCAGGGGTGGCACAAGTTGACTGGAATATGCAATTTGCCCAGATTCATTTATTTTAATAATAAAACCATCACCTACTCCGTGAAAACCACTTATAAAAATAGCTCCGTTTTCAGTTTGATTAATTCCAACGACCAAGTTTCGAGCAGCACCGAAATCATTAGGTCGATCGATAGTCTTTGACCAAATTAATTCTCCATCAAAACCAATTTTCACTAAGTAACCTTCATTTGAGTCTTCACCAGCATAAATATATTGGCCTATAATTATAACTGAAGAATCTGCCAACACAATTCCTCCTTCCATTGATTCACTGACTGTTGCTCTATAGTTATACCAATCTACAATAACAGAATCTGGCGGATAAGAGGCACCATATTCCTTTGCCCAATGTATTTTTCCAGTAGGTCCGTATTTTATTAAATAAGATTGTTGAGTGATGCCATTCAATCCATAATTTCCAACGGCCAAATAATCCCCGTTTGGATATGTTAACAAATCATAGGTAAATAAAGGATCATTGGTTAGTTCAATCACTTTTTGAAAGGTGATGGGTAGGCTGTCGCAGGTTGAGGTTAATTGTAGTGGTGTATTGTTTTCAATCTTTATTGTATTCGAAATATCATTTTGACTAATAGCACTTATTGAGTTAAATAAAAAAAGTAATAATAAAGTATGAAGTAGTACTTTATTTGATGAAAGATTGAAAGTTGTTTGTTTTTTACATGGTGTTTTCATACAATGTGAATATACATATTTTCTTATCTTTCTAAAAGCTTTTCTTATGAAAATAATAACCAAAAACCGTTTCTTGTTTATTATTTCTCTACCTCTTAAATACCCTTTTCGGCACTCGCTGGAAAAGGTGTTTTGTTTTGATATTGCATCTACAACTCCAAGACAAAAACCATCGATAAATTGGTTAAATAGAGATTAGATAGATTAAGATTTTAGGCGAACTATTTTAAATCAATCAAAGACCCAAAATGGACCTTATGGTAGAAAATAACCATTTTAGTCATCTGCCTAATAAGTTGGGGTAGAATGGTGAAAAAAAGTATTAAACGCTAATCTATTTATTCAATATTCTTAAAGGAGTAACCACTAGATGCTTTTTCTAAAATTCTCCTAAATGTAGAACATGAGGCGCTAGGTTTATCTATCATCATTCAAATTGATGAATTGTCTTTCAATACACATATTTTGCTGGGAGTCAATTGGATTTTAGCTAATTAGCCCTCTTTTTACTTAAAAAAAGGGTTAACTGGCAAATACACTAAGAGGTCAACTGGCAATAACCTTTCTAAATAAATAATTCGGGACGACTTATGTTGTTCATTTGTACCCATTCCTTTCCCACAGAACCCTTAGAATTTCGTAAATTTGTATCCGCTTAGCGGGGTTTTTGCTTATTTTTAAGCGAATTAGTAGATTTTTGTTACTAAACAATTGATAATGAGGTATTTAAATTAAATTAGAATAATACCTTATAATCAAATATATGGTATAAAATTTGAATTTGTTTAAGTCAGTTGATAACTTCCTCATCACAAGACCTAAGAAGATATGAAAAAGATTGAACTGGATATCGTTGCGTTGTCCCATTCTGTAACCCAATCGCATAATTATGCGGTCGTATTAGGTGAGCAAGATGGTTCACGTCGGTTACCGATTGTAATTGGTGGTTTTGAAGCGCAGGCGATTGCCGTAGCTATGGAGCGAATGACTCCTAACCGCCCTTTGACGCATGATCTTTTTAAAAATGCGTTAGAAACATTTGAGGTAGAACTAAAAGAGATCGTAATCAACAACTTATTAGATGGTATTTTTTATGCCCGTCTAGTTTGTGATGTGAATGGTAAAACAGTAGAAATAGATTCTCGTACTTCAGATGCTTTGGCCATGGCCGTACGTTTCGAATGTCCTATCTATACTTACGAATTTATCCTCGATGCAGCAGGTGTGATCTTAGAAGAAAATGAGGAGAATCAAAATACCGAAGCGCTAGCCGCCTCTGGTGGTGCAAAACCAAGACCTCAAAAAAAGGAAAAAGCGAAAAAAGAAGGAACACTCTCACAGTATTCCGATGATGATCTTAATCAAATGCTAGACGATGTTCTCGCCGACGAAGATTATGAAAGAGCCGCTGAAATTCGCGACGAAATAAAACGCAGATCAGCTAACTAAAAAAAAGGCCCTAAAAAATCAAAAGATTTTTTAGGGCCTTTTTTTGCCTAGTCCTTTCGTTAATTACTCATCAAAACACAATTGCAGAACATTATTAATTACTCATCAAAACACGATTGTAGGACATTATTAATTATTCATTAAAACATTTTTAATTAACTTACCTAAGCAAAGTCACATCTCCCGAATACAACTTCCGTTCTCCATCCACAAACAACACTTCAATCATATAAACAAAAACGGCGGAGTTCAAACGTTGATCTTTTAAGACTCCATCCCAACCAAGTCTTGGATCATTAGGCAACGTATTATCCGCATTAAATACTAATTCTCCCCATCGATCAAAAACACTGAATTTGGTAATCTGTTGAACTTCTGTACTCGTACTGATAAAGAAGCGATCATTTGTACCATCTCCATTTGGACTAAACGCATTCGGTATATAAACTCGGCGCGGCTTATCTACCGTAATGAGTACTTCCGTTGTTACATTACAACCCGTTATTGAGTCCACTGCGAAAACTGTATAGACACTATTCGAAGTCGGTGTTACGTATTGAGAAATACAGCTTAGACATCCATCTGAAAAAGTGGAAGTCCAAAGAATACTATC
>JALZUU010000177.1 GCA_023300665.1 Saprospiraceae bacterium
ACTAAGCTATTTATTAATGTTGACTATTGCAAAGATGTTTAGCAATACTAAAGTAGAAGTTGGTTCCTTTTCCAAATACGGAGTCTATCCATATTTCGCCGTCGTGCTGTTCTACAATACGTTGGCAAACAGAAAGGCCAATACCTGAACCAGGATAGACAGATTTATGATGTAACTTGGTGAATACGCTGAATACTTTTTCGTAATATTCTTCTTTAATTCCAATTCCATTATCAGAAACTCTGAAGACCCATCTATCTTTTTGCTCTTCTCCACTTATCGTAATTTTTGGATCCATTTCTGGATTTTGAAATTTAATAGCATTCGCAATTAAATTTTGTAATAATTGCTTAAAGGTGGTTGAATTACCAGTTATTTGAGCAGGTAATTCCTTGATCTCTATTTGCGCATTGGTTTCTACTACCCGCTGATTGAGACCATTTAAGACAATAGCTAATGCGTCTTTTGGAACAATATTTACGAGTTCGTTTTTTCCACTATTTACTCTCGAATAAGTCAGTAGATCCTCAATCAGAGAATTCATGTTTTTCACACCACTTGTCACAAAGCCAAAGAACTCTTTATCCGTCTCATCTAGTTTATTCTCTAATCGTCTACCCAATAACTGAGTAAAATTACCGATAGATCGTAAAGGCTCCTTTAAGTCATGTGAAGCTACATACGCGAAAGATTCTAACTGCTTATTAGAAGAAGTAAGCTTAGCTAGCTGTTTTTCTTTATGTATTAAAATATTATCTTTTTCCTGAGCAGTTTGAATAAATTTCTGGGTAAATACTAAATTTGAAATGCAAATATTGAATATTTTCTCCCCAGCTACGATCATTCTATTCCACTGTAAATTGACTGAATTTTCTTGACCGCAAGGTGTGACGAGATGCACCGTTGATTCATGATAAACATCCATGGTTTCATCAAATTCGGATAAGCGCTCGAAATTTGCTAAAAAGTCTTTTTTTTCTTCCTCAGATGGGATTAAATCCAAAATAGAAGTATTGATTATTTCTTCTCTCTTGTAGCCAGTAAGGTAGCTTGAGATAGGATTCCAGCCAATAATTTGATGAGAATTATTTATGACAATCAAACCTTGAATCGCGTTGTTCAACGATTGTTCCGTACTATTATCAATCTCCTTCGAAGAATGATTATTCGATTTCGTAAATGGAGGTTGACTAGTTAGGTTTGTTGTCATGTTGATAAATCGGTTTATCTAATAATAATTATAGGTTTACAATTACTATACCATTACCAAAGAAGTAGGCTTTTGGGTGCTTTCAGGGGATAGAATAGAGGTTTTAAGGGGTTTTCTTACGCCAGACACCCAAATTTTTCATAAATTCGCCACAATATATGATAGTAGAAGTAGGTTTATCATCTACCTTTTATCTATCGCTACGGTTAATTGCTTACCTTTTATTCATTGCTATGTTTATGAAAACACCTCACTATTTGAAAAAATCGCTCTTATCTACCGTTTTTTGCCTGTTTCTTCTAGGAATAAATGCTCAAAATAGTGCCATTTATACTCAAGCTAATCTTGATTATAAAAAGGCGATGAACCTCTATGAAGAAGGAATTGTAGGGCTTGCTCAGACGGAATTTAAAAAAGTCTTTGAAACACTCCGTCCAATCAATGAACCGGAACTGATTTTATTGAGAACGAAAGCAGAGCTCTTTTACGCAAAATGCGCCGTTCGACTCAATCAACCCGATGGAGAACGCCTAATTATTGATTTTGCTAGAACTTACGACCCTGATCCTCTTGCGAATCAAGCTATTTTGGAAATGGCTGATTATTATTTCAATAGTAAAGATTATGCGCGTGCCGCAGAGCTTTTTGCCAGTATTGATGCTTTTGATTTAGGGAGAGATCAGCATTCAGAAGTGAAATTCAAATTAGGTTACGCTTATTTTGTTAAAAAGAAATTTCGAGAAGCTCGGATCGCATTCGGTGAAATTCGAGATATTCAAAACGAATATTATTATCCTTCCAATTATTATTATGGAATGACTTCTTTTTATGAAGATAAATACAACGAAGCCATCGCTAGCTTTAAAAAAGTTGAGCGTTCTAAAAAATATCAACCTTATACGCCGTATTATATTACTCAAATTTATTTTGCACAGGGTAAATATGATGAAGTGATTAAATATGGAGTAGACAAAACCAAAAATGAAAAATTAAAAAACCTTCCTGAGATAAATCAACTAGTTGGTCAAGCCTATTTTGAAAAAGATGATTTCCGAAAGGCGCTACCTTATTTAGCCTATTATGCGGACAATGCTAAACAATTAAGACCTGAAGATTTATATCAACTTGGTTATGTTCATTATCAAGACAAAAACTACGATCAAGCTATTATTCGATTAGAAGAGTTAGGAAATATTGATAGTGAAATGGGGCAGAGTGCCATGTATGCTTTGGCAGATGCTTATCTAAAAACTGGCAATAAATCTAGTGCTCGAAATGCTTTTCGCGCTGCGGCTAGAATGGATTATGATGATGATATGCAAGAAGAATCTAATTTCAATTTTGCGAAGTTAAGTTATGAACTCAATTTTGACCGAGAGGCGATCGCAGCCTTGGAAAAAATTGATCCTTCTTCTAAATTTCATAGCGAAGCTCAAACGCTTTTGTCTTCTATTTTTCTAAATACGAGAGATTATGATAATGCTTTAGCGACCATCGAAAAATTGCCAAATCTTTCTCCTGCCATGAAAGAGACCTATCAAAAGGTCGCTTATTTCAAAGGAATTCAATTGTACCGAGAAGGAGAAATAGAAGAGGCAAAAAAACGATTTAATCAATCCCTCGAAACGCCAGTTGACAATCGAACTAAAGCGCTCGCTTATTATTGGTTGGGAGAAATAGCGCACCAAGAAAATGATTTTCCAACGAGTACTCGACAGATCAATAAATTTTTGGCTTTATCAAAAAATCTTAAAAATTTACCGGATGAGTCTTCTATCCATACCGCTAATTATATTCAAGGATATAATTATTTAGAGCAAGAAGATTATAATGGTGCTTTGGGGTATTTTGAAAAAGCAGCTACGGGAATTAAAAATGATGCGCTTTTTATCTCTAATCCAATTGTTGCACAACGAATTCAAGGGGATGCAATCCTAAGATCTGGTGATGCCTATTTTAAAAGAAATCAATACGATAAAGCCCTGCAATATTATAACACCGCAGTGGATCAAAACCACAATGGATTTGTTTATGCGCTTTACCAAAAAGCAATTATCGAAGGCTTAAATGGCAATCAAACCAACAAAATTATCGCTTTAGATGATTTGGTGGAAAATCATCCAAATTCTGAATACGCGGATAATGCTTTGATGCAATTAGGAATTACTTATTTAGAGATTGGTAAATTGGACAATGCTTCTAAACCGTTAAAAGAATTATTAGAAAAATATCCTAATTCTAATTTAAGAAATCAAGCATTATTGAAGTTAGGACTTATTAGTTATAATCAAGGAAGCTTAGAAGAAGCGGCCAATTATTATAAACAAGTATTTGGAAATAATCCGACGGAAAAAGAAGGGGAAGCGGCGCTAACAGCCCTAGAAGAAATCTATGTAGATGATCTTGCACAGCCAGATGTTTATTTTGCTTTTTTAGAAACCATTCCTGGTTATAAAGTAGAAGCGGGTGAAAAAGAAAGCATTAATTTTAAAGCCGCAGCTTCTCAATATGAGAATGGTAATTACGATAAGGCAATCATTAGTTTGAATAATTATATTCGATTATATCCGAATGGAAAAAATATTATCAAAGCTTATTTTTATCGAGGAGATGCGCATACCGCAGAAAAAGATTATTCAGAAGCATTGAGAGATTTTGAGAAAGTGATTGAAAAGGGCAATAGCTCTTATTATGTAAAAGCCTTGGATAAGGGAGCCGTTATCGCTTATTACCATGCGGAAGATTATGAAAAATCTTATAATTTATATAGCAAACTAGAAGCCGCAACCGACAAAATGGATACGCGCTTGGAGGCGCAAGAAGGCGCATTGAGTAGTGCATATTTGATTGGTAACGGCGAAGCGGTACTTGCTTACGCGGATAAAGTGTTAAAGAACCCAGATGTTACCACAGAACAAAGAGCACTCGCTAATTTTTATCTTGGAAAAGTAGCTTTTGATAAAGAAGAATACTTAGATGCCTTGCGTGCTTTTAACGTAGTAACCAAAACAAGCAACAACGAAGAAACGGCTGAAGCTCGTTATCTGATTGCTTATATTTATTATATTCAGCGAGACTTGGAAGTGGCCGAACAAATTACTTTAAACGCACAAGCAGAAAGCGCAGAGTATCCTTATTGGGCGGGTAAAGGCATCATTCTCTTGGCAGATATTTTAGCAGAAAAAGGAGATGTCTTAAATGCTAGAGCGGTCTTAGAAGGTTGGATCGAAAGTTACACCGAAGACGAAGAATTATTAGATATTGCTAGAAAGAAACTCGCTCAACTCAAAGCAAGAGAGGCAGCGTCTAATCGTTTGATTACAACGCCAATAGATACAGAAACCCTAGATTTACAAGAAGAGCAATAAGGGGGAGAAGGGTAGTTCTTTTTTGAGCAATAAAA
>JALZUU010000178.1 GCA_023300665.1 Saprospiraceae bacterium
ACTCACGGAGATGCATTTGCAAACCGTCAAATTATTCAATCGAGATATTGATGAAGATTATTATTCTATTGATAAAGAAGATCATCAAATTAAAAGAGAAAGAAAACAAGCAATCGAAGGAATCAATTTGCAACGTAGCATTTTAGCAGACGCAGCGGCCGACCTAACCATTTTAACCAACGCCTTAATTGCCACCGAAAAACGAATGGATCGGTATGTAGACATTGGTAATTATAATAATATTTCTACTTCAGAACTAAGACTACTGGTAGCCAATCGAGAAGATTTAACTTCCGGCCGAACCCATAAATTTCAATATGAGA
This sequence comes from Saprospiraceae bacterium, assembly GCA_023300665.1. Lineage (GTDB taxonomy): Bacteria > Bacteroidota > Bacteroidia > Chitinophagales > Saprospiraceae > JALZUU01. The sequence continues at coordinate 324 of JALZUU010000178.1, forward strand.
TTTTTGATATTAATATTATTGATAAAACCGTTTTACAATTAGGTGGTTATCAAAAAGAAACAAGTAAACAATATTTGACCAAATTAAAAGAGGCTTTTCATGCTCGATCTTAAGTTGTTTTCACTCCCCTAATTCTACTCTCCAAATTGATAAACCATTCTAGCAGAATTAAATCCTAAATCAAAGCTGAATTTAGAATCTTTATTTTTACGATGTAAATGCGGCACTAAGAATCCAATGGTTCCACCCACTATATAACCCGCAATAACGTCGGTTGGATAATGTCTACCAGCAGCTACTCTAAAGTATCCCATAACGCCAGGGATCACTGCAGCCGCCCCCCAGACAACGGGCTTCCATTTACTATCAGGATAGAAATCAGAGAAAACCTTTGCGGTAAAAAATGCACCAACTGCCGCAGTGGAAGTATGTCCTGAAATAAAGGAAGTTCGAGCCGTTCTACTAAGTTTTTTTTCTTCTAAAACATTTGGATTATAGACAAAAGGCCGAGTACGACGAACCGACATCTTTGAAATTATTGTTACACCTGTATTAATAAAGGACGCTTCTAAATAGAGGATCATGATCTGCCCAAAATATTTTCGAGATTTTTTATTAGTCAAAAATAAAAAGGGTGCCAACTGGGTGCCAACCTCCAAAAAATTGCTAGCATTTGCAAAACTGGTAGAAAAATTTTCAGTAGCAAATCGATCAAAAGAATTGACATTACTTGCATCTAAGGCGGCAATTTCTAAAGGAGTTAAGAGGTCTAACTGGCTCGCAGCATAAGCTCCTACCAAATTTAAACTTGCCGCAGTAGATATGTATGGAATCTCTTTTTTCCATCCAAGTTGATACGGGGACTGGGCCGATAAAGAGAGACTGACTCCAAGTAAGGTAAATATTAAAAAGAAAAGGATATTTTTCATATTCGCAAGATAAATAAACGTTTCTAAAATCTCAGTAAATTTTCCTGATAAGATTTTTCTAGTTATTTTTCCATTTTTAAAACAATAGAAATTGTTAAACATAATTATAGATATGAATACACCTAATATTTTTCCATCACTAAAAAGTTTATGTGATCACCTTATTTCAGAATTTGACCAAATCTCAGCAGAGCGAAAGGAGCAACTAGATCAATTAAGCGCATATTTTTCCAAAAAATATAAGATCGGCAGTACGCCCAAAGCGACCGTAATTTGCACCCACAACTCCAGACGAAGCCATATGGGACAACTATGGATTAGTGTTGCAGCTGCCTATTATGGGTTACCAGCGGTAGGAACCTACTCTGGCGGAACAGCCGTTACGGCATTTAATCCACGAGCAGTAAAAGCCTTGCAAGATTTGGGTTTTGATATTGCAACCGTACCTCCTAAAACAGAAAATCCAATCTATCAAGTACGATGGAATGATGGGATGACGCCCTATCCTGCTTTTTCTAAATGCTATGATAATCCACCAAATCCAACAGAAGATTTTGCCGCTATTATGGTTTGTACTTCCGCCGATGAAGGTTGCCCGATCGTTCCTGGATGTGATTTTCGATTAGCCCTTCCTTTTAATGATCCGAAGGCATTTGATGACACTCCTTTAGCTGCCGCAAAATATGAAGAAAGAGGTCGAGATATTGGTCGGGAGTTTTTATATGTTTTTTCTAATATAAAAATGCGGTAACTTTAAGAAAATAGAGGCGGAATATATTTTTTGCTGGTTGGCTGGTTGGCCTGTTGGCTAGTTCTAGCCTATCACACAGAAATTAAAAATAACCGAAGTATTTCTAGAATAGAAGTTGTTTAAAAGCAACCAAGAGAGCGTTTATTCTAAAATGAAGATCTTCCATCTTCTACAAAAAAATCGAAACCGAGAGCCAATTTTTCCCGTAGAATCATAAAAAAATATTCTAAAATGGAAAATACAATGGTAAAAACACTTGGGATCGGTTCTCGAGTAAATCATCCTGATTATGGAGTCGGCGTGGTTATTGGTCTCTATCCTGTAGCTTATGAAATATGTTTTATTGAAGAAGGAATTAAAGAAGTAGGTCGAAATTTTCAACGAATGGAAATTATTGAGGCCATAGAAAGCGAAGAAGCAGTCTCATTTTCGGCAGCAGAAGAAGCCTTGAAAAATATCCTTAACACTTGGTTAGGCGCTGCTGATACCGTAGAAATGGGAGACAAATGGACCAACGGAACGATGATTTTAAAGCCTGGAAATTCAGATTTAAAATCTAAAGAAATTCCAATTGATGCCTTTTTCCATAAAATAGTCATGGTTCGTGACCGATTACGTGTGATGGAACAAAGAATCAATAGTAGTAAGCTAACTGACGAAGAAAAGGTAAATCTTCAGCAATATATTACTCGTATTTATGGTAGTTTGACCTCTTTTAATGTGTTATTTCGGAATAAAGACCAGCAATTTAAAGGAGGATCAGGCAAATTGTCATAAAGTTAAACTTAGGCAGGTTTAGGGGTAATTTAAGGGGGATTCACCATAACTTTTGTATCTTGCCGTTGTTAGAGTAATAGAAATTTCTATTTTTTAGCAAAGCAGGCTCCACTAAATCGTAAAAGTATCCCGGCATATGACTGAGATTAAACGGCAATTGCCGAATTTCCTGACCTTGATAAGAATCCCACTAGCGTTGCTTTGTGGGTATTTTGCGCTTACCTTAAAGCCTTTTCCGCTGACTATTTCCTTATTATTTTTTATGGCGGCCTCTTTTACTGATTTTTTAGATGGTTACCTTGCACGACGGTGGAATACAGTCTCAAAATTTGGTAAAATCACCGATCCAATTGCTGATAAAATTCTGATTATCATGGTGTTGTGTATCTTTTCTTACCACAGCATTATACCTCTAGTATTTACAATATTAATTGCCGTGAGAGAGATCGCTTTGACGGTGATTCGATTGATTCTCTTATTTCGAGATAAAGTAACCTTAGCAGCTCGATATTCAGGCAAGGTGAAAACATTTACCCAGTCTATTGTCCTTTTTATTATCTACAATCTGCTTATTTTCAAAGAACCACTTATTGGAATTATTGGAAATACAGCGATTAGTGTGATTATCTTTTCAATGATCGTTTGGACCGTTTTAATTACGTTATACAGCGGTTATGAGACCGTTATGGCCAATAAACGAGCGATTGAGGGGTTGATTTAAGATAGAAAAAATCTATTTTGCACGTTTGGTTTTTACCCATTCCTTTAATAGTTTCACCTTTTATAAGGTAATTTCCTTATAGTTTAATCCAAAAATCTTATCATTTCTTACCCAAAGCAAAGGGTTATCTTTATAAAAAATCCAAAATTTCTAAATAAAGATCATCATCCTGATCTGGAGGATCAGCATTAATCGTAAAATTAAATTTATCAGAAAGTTCAGGTTTACGGAAAAAATCTACCATCCCATCAAATTTGGTAGCTACCACAGAGAAATTAATTCGGTGATCCGATTCAATGATTTCTAAATCACCAGTATGAAAAATTTTGGGTTCAGATATTCCGGGATATCTCCCTCTAAGAATAATTCTGTAACCGACTAAATTAATTTGTTCGACTTCATTTAGTTTCATCCCAATGCAACTAGTTCGTTGGCTAATGTTTAATCGGAGGATCAAACCATTTTTAAGTAACTCAAAATTAACAAATCCTGTTTCTCCTTCTACATTTCTTTTAAGATTATCAAATTCTGCTATCCCTGATTGATAAATAATTTTGGGTGAACCAATCCCCTTCTTTTTTAGTTTTTCAAAAAAAGAATAGGCACCGCCAAATATCTTTAAATCCTTTTTTGATAATTCTCCACTTCGGTTAGTTTGTAGATGAATCATACTAAATTGTTTTTTAGAATACTGAAGCTGTTTAAAGCAAGGAAATATTAAAGTCTATTTAATATTCTATAGATTCGCTTGAACCGCATCCTCTGACCACCCAGACCCTTTATCATCTTTAGGAATAGCACCGTGAAATTGCATGGCATCATGAATCTCTAGAAAAAAGGATTCTTGCCCCATCAAAGGCAAGAGTTCAGAACTACTGATGATATCTCGAACGGGTCCAATTGCACCAGAAATCACAAAGGTAGTTTCTCGCTTCTTAAAATATTGATGTAATTGAATTAAGACCTGAATCCCAGTACTATCAATATGATGAATACCGGATCCATCTAAGATCACCAATCGAAGGTCTGGTCTTTTTTGGCTATATCGTTGGATCGTTTCTTGAAAGAACAATATATTTGCATAAAACAATTGATTATCCATTCTTACAATTAATACATCATCTGGGCAAGTTGCATCATCGAATCTTTCTATATTTCGGTAAGCTGAGGTACCAGGTAATCTCCCTAACCTAACTACGTGTGGACGTGAACTTCGATAAATAACAATAGCTAAAGAAAATGCGACTCCTACAATTACGCCTTTTTCAATACCAAAAAATATGGTAATCATAAAAGTAACAGCCATCATCGAAAAATCAGTTTTATGGGTTTTCCATAAACGCTTCATTTCTTTTATATCAAATAAATTTCTGATAGCATAAATAATGATAGCAGCTAATACGGCACTAGGTAAAAAATAGAATACCTTTGTAAAAAAAATCAAGGTCAATCCAACCATTAAAGCAGTGGTAATGGAAGATAAACCAGATTTTGAACCGGCCTCATCGTTAATAGCAGATCGAGAAAAACTCCCAGAAGAAGGTAGGGATTGGAAGAAACTCCCTGCCATTTTTGATAAGCCCAATGCAGATAGCTCCATATTCGGTCGAACCTTTGAGGTTTGGTCATCTCGTTGAATACTTTTTGCGATTCCAATACATTCTACCACTCCCATAAAACCTACCGTAAGTACCGTCGGAATCAATAAAGTGATTTTTTCTATATTAAATGTTGGCATTTGAAATTCCGGTAATCCAGTAGGTATAGCTCCCACAATACTTAGGTCTCCTGCCATTCCATTTTTACTTAAAGCATAAGATGCTAAAATACCTAATATAACGACGATTAAAGCATTTGGTAAGGCTTTATTAATTTTCTTAACAATCGCTAAAATCAAGATACTTATCACACAAAAAAGTACGGAAAGTAAATTAACTTCCGAGATTTTTTGCCCTAAAAAGGAGATCGTTTCAATCAGATTGCTTGATCGAGGAACGGTTATACCCAAGGCTGTTTTTAGTTGACTAAAAAAGATAATTATCGAGGCTGCGGCAGTAAAACCTGTAATGACGGGCTGCGAAATAAAATTGACTAAAAAACCTAATCTAAAAATACCCAAAGCAAATTGTAACACACCAGCTAAGAAGCCAAGTAGGATCACTAATCCAATATATTCAGGGCTAAAAGGGGCAGCGATTTGAGAAACACCTGCAAATACAAGAAGAGAGGAAATGGCAACTGGTCCAATAGATAGTTGTCCTGAGGTACCAAAAATTCCATAAATAATCAAAGGAACTAAACCACCATACAAACCAAAAATTGGTGGTAAACCCGCCAATAAAGCATAAGCCATCCCTTGTGGAATAATAATAACAGAAACCGTTATTCCTGCTAAAATATCCTGTCGCCAATTACGAGATTGATATTTTTTTAAATTGCTGAATAACGGGATTAGATGTTCCAGTTTCATGGTTAGGTTTATCAGTAAATTTGGTATTTATTTAACTCTACGTTAAAAAAGGAAAGGAGGTTTCCAATATTAGTTTTTAACATTCAGGATTCGGAAACATATCCGACTCATTCTCTCCTACCCGCTCAGTTTTACATTTAAAATCCTTTTCGATTAATATGGATAAAGTCGAACCTTCTGCAATTTCTACGGTATTTCGAAGGCTAATTTCTGTTCCATTTGCCCAAGGTTCACCAACAGATATGGGTAGTTCCACTTTGATTTTTCCATCTAAAAAACTAACCTTAATATCCGAAATATTCGACACCGACAATTCATATTCTAAAAAATTATCAGGTCCAAATTGAGTAATTTCCTTTACGAGCTTTCCTTCTGCCAAATTCCGAACTTCTGTTTGGGTCAGTCTCCATCTGATACTATTTCCTAAAATCCGTAATTTCATATCAAAAAGTATTTTTAAAAGGATAAAAGTACTTAAAAATTCCTCATTTTCTTTTAAGATTAAGTTCCTAATTCTTAAAAGAAATCTAGAAGTTGTTTAAGAATTCGATAAGCAGTCAAGAACTAGAGAAAATTTGGAGTTTTTTAAACAACTTAAGAAACTACTTTTTGATTTCTCCTCGTTTTCCAAGGTTAATTACTTCAAGGTTCTCAATTTTTCCAGCTTCAATTCCAAAACGAACAATGGTCTTTTCTCGATGAAAACCATGAATTCCACAAGCTCCGGGGTTAATATGTAATAAATTATGCTTTCGGTCAGGCATTATCTTCAAAATATGAGAATGACCACAAATATAAAGTTGTGGTGGATCTTCCCGAATAATATCTCTCACCCGTGCTGTATAACGCCCTGGATAGCCTCCAATATGAGTCATAAAGACATCCAGACCCTCGATAGTAAATCGTTGATTAAGGGGACAAGCACGCCTTATGGTAGCATTGTCAATATTTCCATAAACTGCTCGAACCGGAAGAAAGGCTTCTAACTTTTCTAGCACCTCCATGCTTCCAATATCTCCAGCATGCCAGAGCTCATCGCATTCTGAAAAATCTTTTAAGATCTGATCATCAAGAACGCTGTGAGTATCAGAAAGTAATCCAATTTTAATCATATTCTGTTTTGTATTCAAGTCAATTTCAAAGTACCAAACCACCACATAAATAAACCTAATAAATATAGGATTTCAAAAATCCAAAAAAGAAGTTCCCTACTAGTTATAATTATTCTATTCATAGAATGGTAATAAATTTAATATTTAAAACCAACCTAATGAAAAAGGTGCTAACTTTTTAGTTAGCACCTTTTAATAATTCGCATTGCAGCATTTTTTCTAAAAAAAAAGCTATTTATTAATTTCCTAAGGTAG
>JALZUU010000179.1 GCA_023300665.1 Saprospiraceae bacterium
AAAAAATCCCCCATTTTTACACAAAAAAAGGTATCTTTGCACCGCATTTTTAAGCAGTTCTTTTTCCTATGGCAACCTTGAGCAATTTTTCGATACCTGTTAGGGGACTTAAAAGCGGTGTTCACCAATACAGTTTTCACTTAGATTCGACTTTTTTTGCCGAATTTAACAAAGCACCCATCGGAGAGAGTGATGTCAATGTTCAATTGGATTTTGATAAAAGACCTGATATGTTTGTCCTTGATATCGAGGTACAAGGAACAGTCAAAGCGGAATGCGACCGATGTTTGGCCGATATCAATTTACCGATTGATGGTCAGTATCAACTGATTATAAAATTGAGTGACCACGAATCTGAAGTGGATGAGGTAGTTTACCTACCTGTTGAGACTACGATAATCAACGTCGCTAAATATTTATATGAATTCGTTATTCTATCTGTACCGATGATAAAAACGTACGATTGTCAAAACGATACCCCACCTCCTTGCAACCAAGCTGTGTTAGCACGATTGGCTAAAGAAGAAGAGGAGAAAAAAACAACTAATAATCCCATTTGGGACGAATTAAATAAACTGAGCGGGAACTAAACCTACTGCTCAACTATTATAATACCTAAGTAGTCAAAATTTTGATTGCTTATTAAATATTTTCAAAATGGCACATCCTAAGAGTAAAATCTCTAAGCAGCGCAAACGCAAACGTAGAACACATTACAAAGCAGCTATTCCTACTGTGGCTAAGTGTACAACTACCGGAGAAGCACACCTCTATCACCGTGCTTACTGGCTTGATGGTACTATGTACTATCGGGGACAGGTAGTTATTCAAGCAGAAGAAGAACTGGAAGATTAGCATAATCTTTTCAGCCTCAAATAATAAAAAGCTCCCATACAATAGTTATGCGGGGCTTTTTCTGTTATATTTAGGCCAGCTTTTTCAGGCTAAAAACGACGAATAATTCATAAATTTTAAAACACCTACTTATGAAAAAGATAATTGAGACTAAAAACGCTCCGGCTCCCGTCGGACCATACAACCAAGCAGTCATTGTGAACGGTGTACTTTATGCTTCTGGACAAATCGCACTTGATCCCGCAACTGGTAAACTCGTCATGGATGATATCGAAACGGAAACACACCAAGTCATGAAAAATATTCAGGCTATTCTAACGGAAGCAGGAGTTACTTTTGAAGAAGTTTTTAAATGCTCTGTTTTTGTTTCTGATATGAACAACTATAGTCGTATCAACGCTGTCTATTCAGAATACTTTAACGATGATACCGCTCCGGCTCGTGAACTGGTAGAGGTAGCCAACTTACCTAAGTTTGTCAATATCGAAATTTCAATCATGGCCGTTGTTGGGTAAATCTTGAAATGTTGAGTTTGCTCTAAAAAGTGTTTTTCTCGCAAAGTTCGCAGAGACGCAGAGATTCTTTAACGTGTATATCTTTTAACGCGAAACAATTATATATTTTATTCTTGTTAAATAAGATTCAGAGTTTCTGTTTTTCTACTTTTTAGAGTAGGCTCAATGTTGAAATGTTGATAAACACTTTCTCAATCTTTCGGCAGAATCATAGATAATTTTCATTATGTTATCTTAATTTTTTTCATAAAGAACATTTCAAATTAAGTACTTGAACAAAATTATATTTAAGTTATGACTAAGGAGGTTTTTTCACTAGTCAATGCGCAAAAACCGGAGTTATGCCGTAGCATAATGAGTATTTTTGTAAAGCAGAATAGTGAAAAAAGATCTAGTCATAAGTTATAGTTTAATTTGTTCACGTACTTATATTCATAATTCTTAAGTATTTAACTATCAATAGTTTTTTACTAAAAAAGCTATTCTTTGTATAAAACACGTTTTTTTTATCACGAGTTCATTGTTCGTTATAGTATATTGAAAAATAGATAAAAATTCTTTACTTTCTATAATCGATTCAACAACTCAACAATTCAACAATTCAACAATGAAAACGGTACTTTCTTGTATTCAGCCAACAGGCCATATTCATTTCGGCAACTATTTTGGCGCCATCAAAAACTGGGTTTCACTTCAGGAAGAATACAAATGTATTTATGGAGTGGTGGATTATCATGCCATGACCCATATTTTTAATCATAAAAAATTAAGAACAACTACTTGGGAATTGATTTTTAATCTAATGGCTACGGGTATCAAACCTGAAAATCTTTTTATCCAATCGTTGGTACCAGAGCACGCAGAACTCTGCTGGATTTTTAATTGCTTTACTTCTTATGGTCAGTTGACTCGGATGACGCAGTTTAAAGATAAGAGTGGTAAAAAAGGAGAAGATGATTTTATTTCTGCGGGCTTACTGGATTATCCAGTATTGCAAGCAGCGGATATTTTAATCTATCGAGCAGATTATGTTCCTATCGGAAAAGATCAAGTTCAACATTTAGAACTGACACGTAATATTGCACAGCGATTTAATAACCAATTGGGGAAAGACTTTTTTGTGATGCCTGAGCCGTTGCTGACTGAAATCCCAAAAGTGCAATCTACTGCTGATCCACTCAGAAAAATGAGTAAAAGTGCAGGAGAAAAGCATTTTATCAATATCTTTGATGATGAAAAACGGATCCGCAAACAGATTAAATCTGCCGTTACGGACGCAGGTGATACCCCAGCTGGTACGATGAGTGCAGGAGTAGAAAATTTATTTAGTCTACTCAAAGCCAGCGACCAGTTAGCCGCCCACCAATCTTTGTTGGAAGATTACAATAATGGCAATTTAAAATATGCGGATTTAAAAGAAGCCGTCGCTGATGGTCTT
>JALZUU010000180.1 GCA_023300665.1 Saprospiraceae bacterium
AAATCCGCAAATCCGCAAATCCGCAAATCCGCAAATCCGCAAATCCGCAAATCCCCATGGAAATACTAAAAGAACTCGTTCACATCCTCACCCTTAACAAAACCAAAAAGATTAGGCAATACGGATTCTTACAAGACGAGTCAGGTAGGTTACTTCAATTCTATGAAGGATTAGTAAAGGATAAATGGACAACTGATGAAGCCGCAGCACAGGAGATTTTAGGATTGGATGCCAAACATAAAACTTATCGGAGGTTAAAGAATAGTTTAAAAAAAGAGTTATTGACAGCTTTTCTGTTTCTTGATACTGATAACAATTATTATACAGATTTTCAACGTGCTTATTATTCTTCGAATAGGCAGTTAGCTCAATTAAATATATTGATAGGTCAAACTGCTAGGAAAACAGCAATAAGTTTAGGTAAAGAATTACTAAAAAAAAGTATGTCTTTTGATCTTACTTTATTAATACTAGAATCTGCTCGATCTTTAAGAAGGATTAATGCTGCATATGTAGGAAATGAAAAAGAACATAAATATTTAACAAGTATTATTGTTGATTATACAAGTATACTTAAATTAGAGGTTTTGGCCGAAAATATTTACACCTCAATAGGAATAAATTATTCAAGATCAAAAGAAAAAAAGACTTACTTGTTTGAAGAATTTCATTCTGAATATCAAGAAATTAGAAAATATTTTAAAAAAATAAATTCTCATTTTTTTCATTTTTTTGGTTATTTGTCTGGTGTTTCTATATATATGAGTATTGATGATTTTGAGGTAAGTCGTGAGATATGTCAAGATGCCATTGACTACTTTGAAAATAAGAAATTTATTGATAAAGGAGCAATTGCTACCTTTGCATATCAGTTAATTGTTTGTAATATCCAATTGAAAAAATTTAATGAAGCTAGTCTAATATTAGAAAAATCTTACCCACTTATTCCAAAAGGGAAACATGGTTACTTCCGCACCCTCGAAAACCACCTCCTCCTTTCTTTCTATACCAAAGAATACGACCAAGCTTACGACCTTCTCCAAACCGCCAAAAAGACCAAAGGCTTTAAATTTTTATTGCCTACCGTAAAAGAACGTTGGATACTCCACGAAGCTTATGTACAGTTTTTAGTAGAAGTAGGAAAAGCAAAAGGGAATCCAACACAAGACAAAAAATTTAAAATCCAAAAATTCTTAAACGACGTTCCTACCTTCACACAAGATAAACGTGGAATGAATATTCCGGTCTTATTATTACAAGTCTTATTTTTATGGAATCGTAAAAAATTTGACGAAGCACTCCAGCGTATTGAAAATCTTAAAAAATATAATACTCGTTATCTACAGGAAGAAGATACGATGCGGACGACTCATTTTATTAAGATGCTACAAGTTGCCGCCACTGAAGGTTTTGCACCACGCGCTACCAAAAAAGCAGTCCAACCACTCTATAAAGAAATGACCAGCCGAGACATCGTTTTCGCCAATCAATCCGCTGAGCTAGAATATATTCCTTACGAGGATTTATGGGCGATTGGTATGAAAATCCTAGAGGCTGGTTAATTGCAAAATAATGATTAACCAACTACCAATCCGCACATCTGCACATCCACCAATCCGCACATCAAAACCACCAATTCCCAAAAAAATCCTATCTTGTTCTCAATAAAAAAATATTCAATAAACAAGAAAACTCACAGACTCCATGCGTGGAATGATGCTACTACCAGATTTTGATCTACCCCCAAAACCCTATACCTCTGGCTTGACCAAATTACAAGAGTTTTGGTTTCAACCCAGCTTTCACGGCCTCGAACATATCCGTCAGCGCCCAGCCATGTATGTAGGCAATCATACCTTATATGGGATGCTCGATGTGCCCTTGATGAGAGCGAAGTTATATAATGATCACGATGTGTTTTTAAGAATGATGGTCAATCGACTTTATTTTGATGCCCCATATTTAAAAAATAAAATAGAAGCCGATGGTGGTTTTGTAGGTACGCGCGAACTTTGTCAACAAGCAATGGAACAAGGAGACTCCCTCTTGCTTTTTCCAGGAGGCGGTCGAGAAGTAGCCAAACGAGATGGAGAAGCCTACCAGTTAATCTGGAAAGAGCGACTCGGATTTGTAAAGATGGCCGCAGCTCATAGCTACCCAATTCAGCCCTTCGCTTCTATTGGTGCAGATGACGCTTACAGTATTTTAATGGACGCCAACGATTTCCAAAAAATGCCATTATTAAAACCCTTAAAAAATACCAAAATCTGGACAAAATTTTTAAATCATGGAGATGAGATACCACCCTTATCACGTGGAGTAGGCTTAAGCCCCGTACCGCGACCCGAGCCATTTTTCTTTATCTTTGGCGAAAGCATTGATACCTCGGCCTATCAAAATAAAACCGATGACGACGAAGCAATGTTCGAACTACGAGACCAAGTAGAATCGGCTGTTCAAGATTTAATTGATCGCGGCAAAGCCATCCGCAACGAAGCACCTCGCCCCAAGTATTGGCGGCGGTTGTTGAATAGGTTGTAAGAGAGGCTGGTTGGCTTTTTTTGTAAGACAATTTGAGTTGAAGTTATAAAACAGTCATTCGTACTAACAATAGGTAGAATGTTTAGTGATTAGGAAATGAAGCTGTTTAGAGTTTCTCAAAAGAGACGAAGATAAGTGCTTGGTTATCAGAACGATGCAAATTTTGAGATTCGTAGCCAAAGCTACGGTGTCGA
>JALZUU010000181.1 GCA_023300665.1 Saprospiraceae bacterium
AGATCCTCTTAAAAAACTCCATCAAAAAGTTCCATCAAATTTTAGGTAGAAATTCTATTATTATTGGTAAATTTGTGTCTATACCCCTAATAATTCGCAACATTACTATAATCAACCTAGTCAAATGAGCAAAATGACAGCGGTCATCATTGATGATGAAGAAATGAGCCGTCGTACTTTAGGGACGTTACTTAATAATTATTGTCCAGAAATAGAAATCCTGGGGCAGGCATCTAATGCCAAAGAAGCATATGATCTCATTCAAAAAGAACGACCAACATTGATCTTTTTAGATATAGAGATGCCACATGGTAGTGGGTTTGATTTACTCAATTTATTTCCTTCTATAGATTTTGAGGTGATTTTTGTAACTGCTTTTGATCAATATGCGATTAAAGCGATAAAATTCTGTGCCCTTGATTACCTGTTGAAGCCCATTGATGTGGAAGAGTTAAAAACGGCTGTCAAAAAGGTAAGTAATAAAACGGTCCAACCTACCCCATCTTCTCAATATGAAATGCTTTTCGAAAATTTAAAAAATGACAGTGACCCAAACAACCGAATAGCATTGCCTTCTATTAATGGCTTGGAATTTATTAAAGTAAAAGAAATTATTCGCTGTGAGGCAGATGGTCGGTATACTAAATTTTATTTTAAAAAAGGACCACCAAAATTAGTAACTCAAAATCTTAAAGAAGTTACTAGTATGTTAGAATCTTATTCTTTTTTTCGGATTCATCATTCTCATCTAATTTGCATCAAAAAAATCACCAAATATTTTAAAGGTGATGGTGGTTATGTGGTCATGGAAGATGGTAGTACCATTGATGTTTCTCGAAGAAAAAAAGAAGCCTTTTTAGGTTTGTTTTCTAAAAAGCAATCTCCCCCCAACAATGAAAAGTAATCAAAGAAGGTTTCCTTCAAAAAACTCCTTTGATGGAATTAAAATGTCAATCTCTAAGCGAAAACTTTTCATTTGGTCCTTCCTGATCATTTTATTAGGAATAAATTTCCCTTCAGCTCCACTTTTTGCCCAATCTGCCCCCCCTATTCATTTTACGCATTTCACCACAGATGATGGCCTTCCGCATGATATTGGATATCAGATGATGGAAGATGATCAAGGTTATCTTTGGATTGGAACAGATAACGGGTTGGCTCGATTTGATGGCAATAGTTTTAAAACCTTCGGAGATGAGGCTGGTCTTACAAATCCGTATGCCATTGATATTACTAATTCAAAAACTCAGCATTCTTATATCGGTACCTGGGGTAATGGAATTTTCAAAAAAACACAAGATACCATTACTCCCCTTCCGCTCCTACTAAACTCACAAAAAATAGCTCGCTTAAATTATCAAGATCCAGAATTTCTAGAAATTTGGACAAGATTTGGATTTACAGAATTAGGCTATCATACTTATACTAAAAATTTGTACTATTTTGATAATAAAAAACTATATCATGTTTTAATTTGTAAAAAAAATGACACCTATTATAAATCTATTGAGGAAAAAATCCAATTTAAAGAAAACATAAAAAACGATTCCAGTCTTGTCAAAGTCATCGACCAAAACTCTTTCATAAAAAGTATTAGTCCTAATATAACAACCCAAGATAAAGAAAAAATCTATCTAACAAATGAAGGAGCATTTAAAACAGTTTCTCAAACCTTACCTCTAGAATCAATCCGGCCTTATTCTCTCATTGTAGAAAACCCTGGTGAATTATGGCGGACGACTAAACTGACTTTATTAAAACCAATTGATGAAAGAATAAAGGGCATCTCTATTACTAGTATAGTTGAGGATCAGACAGGAGGAATTTGGTTAGGTAGTAAAGGAACCCTATATTATTTAGGAGCGGATGGAATTTTAACCTCTTATCCTTCTCCATCTCCTCATTTATCTCCTGTGGAACTCACCATTTGGCAGGGCAAGTATCTTGCATTTTTCACTTTTGAAGATAGAAGTAAATTATTTTTATTGGATCTTGAAACAAGTAAAATTCATGAGATTGGTCATCAACTTGGTTTATCCGCAACGATCTCTGATCTTTTCCAAGACAAGGAAGAAAATCTCTGGATGACGACAGATGGAGCTGGGTTGTTTTGTATAAAACCGTTTTCTACTCGAAATTATGGAAAAGAAGCAGGTTTAGAAAATAGTTTTATTTATGATTTAGTAGAAGCCAAAAATGGGACAATTTATGCAGCTACCAAAAAAGGGTTGTATTATTATTCTGAGGATCATTGGAATAAAATAGAAGATCCAAATGTTAATGTAGATCTCCATGGAGGAATTGAAATAAACAGCAAAGGAAATTTAATTTTAGGTACGGGTGCGAATTTAAAAAAAACAATAGAACTAGAAATTCCATCACAAAAGATAAATGAACTTAGAGGTAGTTATCTTGGGAGAACTTTCTATTTAGATCGGAAAGATCGAATTTGGAGTATAAAAATATTCGATTTATTTAACGCGCTTTATAAAACCAATAGAGAAAAAAAATTAATTGAAATTTATAAAGAAAATAATTGGGGTAAAGGATTTTCAGAAGAATTTTTGACAAAATTTTTTAAAATTCAAGAAATTCGAAATGATCGTTTTACCGCTTTAGAAGTTGATGAATCTACGATGTTAATGGGAACTTCACGAGGTTTATTTGAAGTGATCGGAGATTCATTAAAACATTTTTCTAAAGAAGATGGTTTGCCATCATCGGTGATTAATGATATTGTACAATCGAAAGATGGAAATGTTTGGATCGCGACTGAAAAAGGAATCTGCTTAAAAAAAGGAAATCAATTTTCACTTTTTACCACAGATGGTTTGGTTAGCCTACAAATCAGACAGTTATTATTTGACCATAAAGGCCAACTATGGGCTGGAACTCCTGCTGGTTTACACTATTATATTTTTTCCGAAGCTACTTGGGTACCAATGACCAAACATATGGGATTAATCGCTAATGATGTTACCACACTTTTTGAAGATAGTAAGCAACGAATTTGGATTGGAACAAGTAGAGGGATGTCGATGTTGCCAAATAAAGAAAAACAAAAACAACTTGTTCCCCCTCTGGTTTCAATTGAGAAAATGTTTATCAATAATCAAGTTATTCAAAATATAAACGAGATAAAAAAGATTCCATTCAAATCAACACTAAGAGTTGAATATACCGCGATTAGTTTACAATCAGCCAAAGAATTAATATTTCGATATAGAGTAAATTCAGAAAAAAAATGGCAAATTACCAATAGCCGTTCCTTCGCGTTATTCGATCTTGCTGACGGTAGATATCATCTTCAAATCCAAGCAAAAAAACCAAATAGTAACTGGAGTAAGGCTAAAACATCTAGCTTTATTGTAAAGCCCCCATGGTATCGGTCCTTATGGTTTATGTTATTGGTTGGTTTTGTGGTTCTTTCTATTGCACAATTTATATTTTTATATCGTATCCGTTCTGAAAGAAAAAAAATTGAAACGGAAGTACAACTTAAAGAAGAAATGGCCCAATTAGAGATGAAAGCTTTACAAGCCCAGATGAATCCTCATTTTATTTTTAATGCGATGAACTCAATTATGGAATTTGTGATGAGTGAAGACAAGTACTCCGCCAATCAATATCTAACTAAGTTTTCTAAATTGATGCGATTGTTCTTAGATGCTTCAAAATCAAATTTTAATTCTCTAGGAGATGAGTTAGAATTAATCAATCTATATGTAGAATTGGAGAAATTACGATATAAGGATAAATTTGATTTTACGATCTCTTATGATAAGGAATTACCGATCGACCTTCTGGAAATCCCCTCTATAATAATTCAACCTTTTATTGAAAATGCCATTCAACATGGCCTTAACTTAAAAAAGGGTAAAGGAAAACTAGAAATGCGTATTTCTAATAATAATGCTAATCGTTTAAAAATTGAGATTGAAGACAACGGGATCGGTAGAGATGCAGCATTAGCAGTAAAAAGACAATCATTGATAAGTTATAAATCTCATGGAACACAAATTGTCAAAGAAAAAATTGACCTGCTTAATTCCCGTCAAGACGACCATTCTTCTGTAAGAACCATTGATTTAAAAGATCATGCCGGCCATTCAGCGGGTACTAGAGTCATTTTAAATATTTCTATTCAAGATTAATCTAGTCGCAATAAGGATTGATGATTTATCAAAATTTCTTTCATTTTATATGATTTTCTACAATACATCCTCCACTTATACAATATACGCACCGCTTATTACATTAGGCTTTTAATTTATCTATACCTGCTTATCTTTGTTATTGAAGCTGTTTAAAAATGAAGCCTGCCTTCGTGCCTCTGGCAGGCAGGCACTTATCCTCACCCTTTGTGAACATTCTTAAACAGCTTCATTAAGTTTTCTTTGTAAAAAAGGTTACTAGAATTTATCTCCTCTTTCAAGTTTTATACTAATTATATTTTTGTTCACTTTCTGCACAAATTAGAATTAAAAACAAGAGAATTCTGTATAGTCAACTAGAATTATTAGTGATGATTAAAAATCATCATCCTAACGAAAAACCCCTTTTAATAGCCCCAATATTATTTTTTTGACAAAAAAAAGAACTGGGCATTCTTTATAATAAAGTAAAGACCAAATGGAAAAGATGTTATAGAAAATCTACTCTCTCACTTTTCATTTGGCTTTCTTTATTGAAGAAAGTTTTTAAAGATTTCCTACCAATTTCTATCTTGATTTACGACATTCTCTTTTACCAAGACTTTATTCTTTTTTTCTCTGTAAACTCCAATAAATACAAAAATTCCCATCAGTAAAAATAGGAACCCAAAAGGAACAAAGTTCCGGAACATCTCAAATACGGCAATATATGGAAGGGTTAAAACAAAAAATAAAATACCCACTAAACAAGCACCTTCTGTATTCTGAGGTTTCTCTCCAGAGAATCCTTTCATTAATAGGAAAAAAGTGGTCAAAAAGAGTAAAACGGTAACCATGTGCCAAACTCCAAATATTTCTGAAACTACCGCATTCTTTAGTTGGGAAGTAGCTAAAATCGGATCAATAAAGGCCTCTTGCTTTGGAAACATGTGAATTAAAGCAGCTGCCAAGTTTAGCAATCCAGCAATAATCCAAAAGATATTTTTTTGAAACATTCTAATTTGTTTGGTTCGAAGTGGAAGTAAAATAAATTTTTAAACAGCTTCTTTACTAATTAAATAAAAATTGCATTTAAAGATAAGCTTTCTTAACTGGAATTTTCTTCGGTTTGATTCTTTATTTTAAAAATAAATGGAATTTTATTAATTACAATCAATAACCACAAAATTTTGCTTATAAAAAATAACCCTTTTGTACTAGAAATGATATTCAAGGGCGTGTTAGTTTTATAAAATTAAAAACTAATAGGAATTATCTTCTAAAGTTCAACTACCCTGCTACCCCATTAAGCAAAAGAAGCGTACCTTTGTTAGCGAATTTTCGCTTCACCTTATTTTCGCGCTTTATTTTCCCTAAAAAATACTTAATGGAACTACTCTTTTGGCTATTCTTCTTTTTAATTTGTCTTTATTCCTGTATATCTTGGTTGGCATCTATCCCTATCCTCTCTCCGGTTAGCTCATCAAAGATTAGTCAAGAAACCATTAAGAATGATTGGGGCACTAGCTACGAAGAAATGATTAAGTTATTACCAGAGCATCAGAATTTTTCGATCCACTCGTTTGATGGAACCCTTATAAAAGGGAAGTATTTTAAGTCCAATAAAGAAGCAAAATCACTAATCATTGGAATGCATGGCTGGTGTGGAACCTGGATAGATATGCTTAAATATATTCCGGTGTTAAAGGACTGTTCTTTTGATTTAATCTTGTATGATCACCGCGCACATGGCGCAAGCGATAAATCTCATCCAACCGGAGGATATAATGAGGCAAAAGATCTTTTAGCAATAACGGAATGGGCAGAAAAAAATACGGGTTTTAAAGATCAGCAAATTGGATGGCTGGGTTGTTCTTGGGGTGGTTCTACTGCTTTGATCGCTGGTGCTACCAAAAGAGATATTGGTTTTATTATTGCCGATGCGCCTTTTCAAAATTGGTATTCTGCTATTTTTGAACGAGCAGAACGAACGTATGGGCGATGGGTTAAATATCTTTCTATTAGCGTCATGAAAATCGTAGATTGGAGAACCGGAGTCAACCACCGAGAGGCCAGTCCACTTTTGGCTGCCAAAAAAATAAAAGCTCCTGTTTTATTATTTCACTCTAAAACAGATCTTTCCACTAGCGCACAACAGTCTATTAATATTTTTAAAAATTTGAATACTCAATCAGAGTTTCACCACTTAAATTGGGGAGGAGGTCATACGCTGGATGTAGTCTTAAATAAAGAGAAATTTCAGAAAATCGTGAATGATTTTTTAAAGAAGATTGATGGTCCTTTTTTGAAGTGATGGGCCTTAAAGATGTTGACTTACAGAAGAAATTAATAATACAGCGCCGCTCGTTTAATATTGATATTAACTTGTGATCTATCAACTGGGCGCGGTCTGAATGTGCGAGTTTAGCCCGGCGGGTTGTGGAAAGATCTGCGTTTGCTTTTGCGGGAAGATCCTGGAACTGAGGCCTGCGCTGCTTGATGCCAGAGCATCAAAGAGCGTGTGCAAAAGAGCAGGCCG
>JALZUU010000182.1 GCA_023300665.1 Saprospiraceae bacterium
AAAACAAAAACAAGGTAAAACAGAAGAAAATGAATTTCATAATAAACGTTTTTGATTCCTAATAAAGATACCACCATATAAAAGACCGAACAAGTACCAAATTCTTCTTTTTTTATCTAAATTTGTTCTAAATAGCGATAATTAATAATTTTTTAATGGAGAACGAAGTAATGTACTATAACTTAAAAAAGCTTCATTTAGATTTTCTCTATTTTAAAAAATCCTAAGAAAATGTTTATTAATAATTTTTGTTAAAAAATCAACAAATCAACAACAAACCATGGCCAAGCAACTTATTGAATGTGTTCCTAATTTTAGTGATGGATTAAACTCTGAGGTGATCAAACAGATTACGGATGAGATTCAAAAAATAAAAGACGTAAAGTTACTGGATGTCGATCCCGGTAAAGCGACCAACCGAACGGTAGTTACTTTTGTTGGTGAACCACAGCCAGTAATAGAAGCCGCTTATTTGGCGATTAAAAAAGCAGGGGAGTTAATTGATATGACACAGCATCAAGGAGAGCATCCTCGAATGGGAGCGACAGATGTTTGTCCTTTGATTCCCATTGCTAATATCACAATGGAAGAAACGGCAAAATATGCACATAAGCTAGCCAAACGAGTTGGTGCAGATTTGAATATTCCAGTTTATATGTATGAATCAGCTGCGACTCGACCGGAACGACGAAATCTGGCGACTGTTCGAGCTGGAGAATATGAAGGGCTACCCAAAAAATTAAAAGATCCTAAATGGAAACCAGACTATGGTCCTACACAATTTAACGCGCGTTCAGGTGCGACGGCTATTGGAGCGAGAGATTTTCTGATTGCGTACAATATAAATTTAAATACCACGTCTGTTCGTCGAGCGAATTCTATTGCTTTCGATGTTCGAGAAAATGGTCGGGTAAAAAGAGTTGGAAATAAGATAACAGGGGCGGTGGTCAAAGATCGTAAAGGGAATCCCAAAAGAGTTCCTGGAGCTTGTAAAGGTGTAAAGGCGATCGGCTGGTTTATTGAAGAATATGGTATTGCACAAATTTCTATGAACCTTACTAATATTCGAGTGACACCACTCCATGTTGCTTTTGAGGCTTGCCGTAAAAGTGCCAATAAACGAGGCTTACGGATCACAGGATCAGAATTGGTTGGTCTAGTGCCATTAGCAGTGATGTTAGAAACAGGAAAATATTTCTTGGAACAACAAGAGCGCTCCGTTGGTGTTTCTGAAGCAGAATTGATCAAGATTGCTGTAAAGTCATTAGGATTGGATGAACTGGGTACTTTTGATCCACGAAAAAAGATTATCGAGTATCAATTAGAAAATATAGCAGATGCACCACTTGTTCATAGTACACTAAAAGATTTTGCAGACGAAACAGCATCAGAAAGCCCTGCTCCAGGTGGTGGCTCCATTGCTGCTTATGTAGGTGCCTTGGGTGTTTCTTTGGGAACAATGGTAGCGAATTTGTCGGCTCACAAAAGAGGTTGGGATGATCGTTGGGAAGAGTTTTCTGATTGGGCTGCAAAAGGACAATACCAAAAAGATCAACTGCTAAAATTAGTAGACGAAGATACCAATGCTTTTAATGGAATTATGGAGGCATTCCGACTACCAAAATCTTCTAAAGAAGAAAAGGAAATTAGGACTGCAGCTATCGAAGCGGCTACGCGGCAAGCAATTGAGGTTCCTTTTGCTATCATGGAGCAGTCTTTAGCGTCTTTTGAATTGATGATCGCTATGGCAAAAACAGGTAACCCTAACTCTATCACTGATGCAGGTGTGGGAGCACTTTGTGCCCGAGCGGCAGTTCATGGTGCTTATCTCAATGTAAAAATCAATGTCGGAGGTTTAAAAGATAAGGCTTTCGCCAAAAAAGTCGTAAAAGACGGCTTGGCCATGACAAAACGGGCAGATAAGCTAGAGAAGGAAGCTCTAAAAATAGTCCACAAAGGAATATGAATTTCTTTCGAGTGGCTTTTAAATTTTCTTAAATTCCATATTTGCTTAGTCAAACGTTCCCTTCGGTCTCTTTTTTCCTGCGCAAATATGGAAGGAAAATTTAACGCCACTCTCAACGGGGTTTCTAGACTTCAAGGTTTTTTAGATTTTCTTGAATTCCATATTTGCTTAGTTGAGTGTTCCATTCGGTACCTTCTCTCTTGTGCAAATATGGAAGGAAAATTAAAAAATTCCGCTCAATGAGATTTTAATAGGTTCTTATAGATCTGTTATATTAAGTTTTATTGCTATGGGAAAAGTTATAGAAAGTATAAAAATATACTAAAGCAGTTCCTTTTTAAGGTAATAATACGTCTGAAAGGGTAGTTTTGAATAAAACCAAATGAATCGGCAAGCATTTTGTCTTTTATTGAAACACTATTTTTATTAAGAGAAGTTGTTTAAAAATAGATAGATGAATTATTTGCAAGTCATTGATCCTCAATACTTCAGCTAATTTTGTTTTCCGTAGCTATGGCTACGCAAAAAAAATGGAGCTTCGTCTTGAGAATCAAGCACTTACAACTAATTTCACCCTCCATTTTTGAACAACTTCAGAAAACTGATACATAATGTTTAAAAATTTACTTTTTATAATTTTCCTCTTTGTTAGTTTTTCAGGATTGGCGCAAGAAGAAGATTATTCTTACATCTCAGATCGTAAATTTAAGGATCCAACGGATTTGTTAGGATACGATTTTGTTCCTGGAATTATGGAAATCAAAGGAGAATCTCAACAAGAGTTAGGTCCTGGAGAGTATTCCTTTGGGATTACACGAGCAAACCTTTTTGTAAAGGGAGAAGATATTGAAGGAGTTTATAATATTAATAATACCAATACAACGGATTATGGATATAAGCTTTTATTGATGAATGCACGTAATCCAGCTATTCAAGGACACCTTAAGATGGTTTTGAATAACCGTGGGCAGGTCGATGCTTTAATTTTTAAGCGAACGAACAAGGAACAAGAGGTTATCTTCTATCAAGCCCAGATGTCGGAAGATCAACGGAATCAAGAAGATAGTTTCTTTTCAGGCCGTTGGGAAGAAGAGCTAGCACACCAAGATAGTATTTGGGGTATGGCAATTCGTCCTTTCTTTCGGATTCATGAGACTCAACGAGGGGTTCAGGAACGCCTTCATTTTAGCGATAGTATCAGTATTGATTTTATTCAGACGGTGAAAATCATTGATAAGAGAAAGAAAAAACAGAAAAACGCAGAAGGAGCAGAAGCGTTGCCAACCGTTGCAGAAGCCTTGATGATGGATGAAGAAGAACTAAAAGAAATTGGAGTAAAATTAAAGGAGCGACGTGTGATAAAGATTCAATCTATTGAAACTTATGAAGATGGTACGACGGAAAATGTCGTAGTAGAACATGAGGTAAAAAAGATGACGGAGCGAGAAGATGAATCAGCTGCACCTGATGGTGAAAGATATCAAATTGAATTTGAGTTAGAAAAAGGAGAGCCAATTTATCTTTATCTGACACCTAAGCGAACGCTGAGTGCTTTTGAGGCAGGTGGGATTCGATATCTCCTGAAAGGGTATTAAATTTTAAATTGATTATTTTAAAAACAGAAAGCCAAATTGAAACAACTCAATTTGGCTTTCTGTTTTCTAGGATGAAAACTCATGATTTTTTTTAAACAACTTCTATTCATAAAGGGCGTAACTTTGCCTTTTTAAACAACTTCAAATAAAAGATCACTAAGAAATGCTTGCTCTACTTCAAGGTATACAAACCGGACTGCTACTCTGTATTATGTTGGGTCCGATTTTTTTTGCACTCATACAAGCAGGGGTGGAACGAGGTATGCGAGCTGGATTGATGGTAGGATTGGGCATCTGGATCAGCGATTTAATCTTTATTTTAGCGGTTTTTTTTGGTGCATCTTATCTTGTAGCGGTAACAGAATGGTCAGGGTTTAAAGCGACCTTTGGGGCTATTGGAGGAGTTATTTTAATTGGATTCGGAGTAGGGATGATGTTGACAAAGTCTCCACCTTTACCAGCTATTAACGAGACTCGTTCTGAGATTGACGCTAGAACTTATGTAGGGTTATGGATCAAAGGATTTTTAATCAATACGATTAATCCGTTTACGTTTTTTTTCTGGTTAAGTGCGATGAGTATGGTTATGTTAGGAGATGATTATTCAACTAATAGTGCTACGCTTTTTTTTGTTGGTGTTATGGCGACCATTATTATTACCGATACGCTCAAAGTTGCTCTGGCAAAGTTCATTCGTCGTTATATGACCAATGGACATATTCATATTTTACGGCTAGTAAGTGGAGGGGCTTTGGTTGTATTTGGGATCGTATTGATGGTAAAGGTATTTTTATTGTGAGGTTGTTTCCAAAAAAAATACATACTTTTATAGGTAACCTCACTATATCTAAATGATCTTAAAACTTAGTTCCCTCTTCCATAAAAACCGCCTTCTGCTTATTGGCATTATCCTACTCAGTGTAGCCAACAATATTCATTGGAACAAAGACAAATACATAAGAATAATTGAATCAGATGCCAAAGGATATTATGCTTATCTACCGGCTATTTTTATCTATCAAGATTTGAATTTTGGGTTTTTTGATCAGATGGAAGCAGACTATTCTAATCAACATTTATACTATGACTATCGTCAAAAAATAGAAGGAAAATTTATCAATAAATATTACTGTGGTACCGCGATTGCGGAATTGCCTTTCTTTATTATTGGGCACTTACATTCTTGGTTATTCAATAAACCAATGAATGGGT
Organism: Saprospiraceae bacterium; assembly: GCA_023300665.1. Taxonomy (GTDB): domain Bacteria; phylum Bacteroidota; class Bacteroidia; order Chitinophagales; family Saprospiraceae; genus JALZUU01. Next base: position 4,774 of record JALZUU010000182.1, read on the forward strand.
ATTCAAAATACTATCCGATTTGGATTAATGTTGGTACGATTGCTTATTTACTGTTGGGTTTGTTTTTCTTTGGCAGAATTTTGACATTTTTTCAAATTGAAAACCATCAAATTACGCTCCTATTTTTTATCACCACTTTTGGAACGAATGCTTTTGTTTATACCGTACTTGATCCCGGAATGTCACATGTTTATTCGTTCGCTTTTATCGCGATGTTTATGTATTACGCGATGCTTTTGTTTCAACAATTTGATCAGAGTAAAACGATCATTCATTCTTCCAAAAAATTATTTTTCACTTTATCTTTATTATTGGGAATAATAGTGTTGATTCGTCCAGTCAATGGCCTTATTCTATTAGCAACGCCATTTTTAGCGATTCATTTTGATCGTTTTAAAGCAGCCACAGTTAGACTTTTTTCTAGTCCGAAAATTATTTTTCCTTCCTTGTTTTTATTTTTTGGAGTCGTGTTTATTCAACTAATTATTTACAAGTTACAGACGGGTCATTTTTTTATTTATTCCTACGCAGAGGAAGGTTTTAATTTTAGTGATCCTCATATCTTAGATATTTTATTCAGCTATAAAAAAGGACTCTTTCTCTATACGCCGCTAGCATTTGTCTCTCTTTTTGGGCTTTATTATTCTTTTAAAAATAACCAATACCAATTTTGGACATTCACGATCTTCTTCTTTATACTCACCTACTTTTTATCTTCCTGGTGGAATTGGTGGTATGGAGGCAGTTTTTCTTCTCGTGTATACGTGGAATACTTTCCAATGATGTTTATTCCAATGGCTTTATTATTGAAAAATATCAAACAAAAAGCAGTTTTACGGTGCGTGATTTTTGCCTTAATCATTATTTGCCAAATCCAGATTTATCAATTTAAATATTACATCATACACTATGATAGTATGACCAAAGAAAAGTATTGGGATAACTTTTTGAGAGTTGATGAATTAATATGGAAAAAGCCCAAATAACGGAAGTTAATTTTTACTTCAACAAATTATATTTCAAAATACAATAAATCGCCTGAAAGCCATCTCGCCAACCGATCTTTTTCCCCTCTTCATATGTCCTTCCATAATAAGAAATTCCTACCTCATAAATTCGAACATTTTCTACTCGAGAAATTTTCGCGGTGACTTCCGGTTCAAAACCAAATCGTTTTTCGGTTAATGAAAGCTGCTGAATCATCGGTGTTCGGAATAACTTATAGCAAGTCTCCATATCCGTTAAATTCAGGTTGGTAAACATATTGCTCAAATTCGTCAGCCAACGATTACCGATCGAATGCCAATAGAATAAAATACGATGAGGCTTTCCACCTACAAACCGTGACCCATACACCACATCTGCAAAATCGTCTAAGATCGGCTTGAGTAGAATATTATATTCTTCCGGATCATACTCCAAATCTGCATCTTGAATAATCAAAAAATCACCGGTCGCATTTCGGATACCGGTATGTAAAGCAGCGCCCTTCCCTTGATTGACGTCGTGCTTATAATATTTGATAGGAAAATCTGGATTCGCCGCTTGATATTGTTGGATGGCATTCTCCGTTTGGTCGGTCGAACAATCATTGGCAATAATTACTTCTTTCTCTAATTCACCAATTAACTGCACTGCTTTAACCCTGTCTAAAATAAGATGAATCGTGCGTGCTTCATTATAAGCGGGGATAATAATAGATAAAACCTGAGGCATGTATTTTTCTCTTTTTAGTATGCTGTATTTAACTCAAAACT
>JALZUU010000183.1 GCA_023300665.1 Saprospiraceae bacterium
GTACCAGAAGTAATTGTAGCGCGACATTCAGGATTACCTGTTTTTGCATTATCTGTTGTTTCTAACCAATGTTATCCAAAAGAAATTATTAAAGAAACTACCTTAGAATCTGTTATTGCGCTTGCAGCAGAAACCGCTCCCAAAATGTGTCAAATTGTTAAATCTCTTCTCAAAAAAGAAGACTCATAATTTGTTAATTATAAGTCTTTCTATAAACGAAATTATATAAACTAAAAGCTAAAAATTCATTTGGTTGGATTTGAAGTTATTTAAAAACAGTGTGCTATATATTTTAAGTGTTAAATTTGTTTATTTTAATTAGAAATATCTGAGGAGCCACTACTTTGAACTCTCACCTGAGAAGGATTTCCTTTATAGGTAATATCACTTGCTCCAGAAGCACTTGCATCAATGGACTCCGTTACGTGGATATCAACATCAGATCCGCCGCTACAGCTGACTTCACAATGTTTTACTTTAAATTTTTTGGCTTCTACATCAGAGCCACCACTACAGTTAATCGCAATTTTATCCGCATTTCCTATCAAACTAATATCAGAACCACCACTTGCATTTGCCTCAATATTATTAGCCGTTAATTCCATTTCTAAATCAGAACCACCACTAAGATTGATTTCTAAATCATCCATGCTCCAGTTTCCTTTTCCATAAACATCAGACCCACCACTTGCAGAAATTCCATTTAAAGAAGGAACGTGGACCGTTACATCCATTCTCCCTCTAGTTTTTCTTTTCCAATTATCCACTTTTATTACGAGCGTACCATTTTTTACCACCGTAACTATATTATCCATAATTTCTTTTCTTGCCTTTACTGAAACACTTGTTTTCTGAGATTGGTGTAGATGCACATCTATTCCGTACCCAACACTTATAGCATCAAAACTGCTTACTTCTCGGTTTTCTTCGATTCGATTTGCATCCTTATCTCCCCATTGAGCGGAAAGTGTTAGCGTAGATAATAAGAATAAAAAACAGAGTGTGAGCTTGTTAAAGATGGTTAGATTTTTCATACTTGATTATTTGATTTTATTTTAATTTTTCTAAGAAAATTTTAATAAAGATTTTGTATTATACTGTCTTGTAATAATTCTTTTCGCTCTAATGACAAACTTGTTTTTAAAAGGTTGCGGAAGTTATTATTTCTATTAGAAAAAAATCTTACTATGATAAAACGTAAATCCTATGCCCTCAAAGCGGGTAATCTTAATAATTTAAAGCTAGTCGAAGAAAACTTAGCTGATCCAGACCCTGGTCAAGTGACCGTTGCCGTATCCGCTATCGGACTTAACTTTGCAGATATTTTTGCCATGTTTGGTTTATATAGTGCCACACCAAAAGGTACTTTCATCCCTGGATTAGAATATGCTGGCACTATTGTGAAAATTGGAGCTGGTGTGACCTCAGTCCAAGTAGGTGATCGTATCATGGGCGTTACTCGTTTTGGTGCGTATACCACTCATTTAAATATTGAGGAGACGTATGTGATTCCTATTCCTCAAGGTTGGACGGATGAAGAGGCAAGTGGTTATCTGGTTCAAGTTTTGACGGCTTATTATGGTTTAACCTATTTAGGCAGATTGGAAAAAGAAGAAACCGTATTAATTCATAGTGCTGCGGGTGGTGTTGGAATTTTAGCTAATAGAATCGCCAAAAAATACGGAGCATTTACAATTGGAACTGTGGGTAGTGCTGCCAAGGTAGATTTTTGTAAAAAAGAAGGATATGATCGAGTGATTGTTCGCAGTAATAATTTTGGAGCTGATCTAAAAAAAGCGTTAGGCGACCGTCAGTTAAATGTCGTGATGGAATGTATTGGTGGAAAAATATTTACCGAAGGGTTTAAACAAATGACTGAGCAGGGCCGAATGGTTATTTATGGCGCAGCACAATATGCTTCTCCAGGCAAACGCCCCAATTATTTAAAAGCCGCTTGGATGTTTTTGAATCGACCAAAAATTGATGCACAGCAACTAGCCGAAGATAATAAAACGGTTAGTGGTTTTAATCTAATTTATTTATACGAAAAAGCAGAATTGCTTCATCAACTACTCACCGAGCTCAAAGAGCTAAATCTCGAAAAACCTCATGTCGGAAATGTCATAGGTTTTGATAAAATGATCGATGCCATTCAGTTATTTCAGACTGGAAAAACAGTAGGGAAAGTGGTCATAAAAATAAGTTAATGATAGGTAAAAAATTAAATTCAAAAAAAGATAAGCAAGTGCAAACGGCCAGAATTATTGATAGATATCAAGGAGAGGAAAGAGGACCCTTACTACTTGTCTTAGGTAGTATCCATGGTAATGAACCAGCAGGGACGTTGGCCTTGCAAGAATTGTTTTCCATGCTTAAAAAGGAACCAGAAAAAAATCCTGAATTTTGCTTTTATGGAAAGCTTGTCGGAATTAGAGGTAATCTTCGAGCGATCGAAAATAATCAGCGTTTTATTAAAAAAGATTTGAATCGCCAATGGACGTTAGAAAATATTGATCGAGTCACTTCTTCACCGATCACCTCTCTCGATCCAGAAGACCAAGAATTATTGGAATTAATTAATTGTATTAATTCAGAAATTGCCAGTTACCAACCAGAAGAAATCATTCTTTTAGACTTACATACCACGACTGCTTATGGTGGCATTTTTACCGTTGTGTCTGACGATCCTCGAAGTATTGCTATCGGACTAGCCATGCACGCCCCCGTAATCAAGGGTTTATTAAAAGGAATTTCAGGAACCTCTCTACATTATTTTAATAGTAAAAATTTCGGTATTCCTACCACTGCTATTTGTTTTGAATCCGGTCAACATCAAGAGCCTATGGCCGTCACCCGAGCTGTTTCTGCGCTCGTCAATTTTCTTCGTGCAGTCGGAAGTGTCAAAGCGGAAGATGTGGAGCATCGCCACGATTTATTGCTAAAAACGCATTCCGAAAACCTCCCTTCAATTACAGAACTTGCCACGGTTCATTCTATCAAATCAGGAGATAATTTTATCATGCAACCGGGATATACTAATTTTCAAAAAATAAAAGAAGGAACCCTTTTAGCGACTGATAAAAATGGAAATATCCTAATGCCTTTCGATGGAATGATTTTAATGCCGCTCTATCAACCACAAGGAGACGATGGATTTTTTATTGTCAAAGAAATAGAGGCATAGAAATTTCTCAATAAAAAAAGCAGCACTATAAAGTACTGCTTCTCGTTTTAATATTTTATTATTTTTTAATTTCTAACGTCCCATATGTACTAGTAAGATAGAAATATCCGCTGGTGAAACCCCACTAATTCGACTCGCCTGACCAATCGTATGTGGACGCAAGTCTGTTAATTTTTCGCGTGCTTCCGAACTCAAAGATTGTAGTTCAGCATAATCCATGTCTGGTCGTAGTTTGACAGATTCTAGGCGGTTCATCTTGTTGACCATCTCCTGTTCTTTCTGAATATACCCAGCATATTTCATATTTATTTCCGCTAGATTAACAGACTCTGCATCAAAAGCGGTCAACTCTTCTTTAAGGGCGGGAAGATACTCCTGCAATAAATCAATATCGATATTCGGTCGAATCAATACATTGTGTAATTTCAATTTTTGTTTTAGCGGAGCAGAATTTTGCTTCTCCAACATTCCATTGAGTTCATCTGGTCCGACACTAATCTTCTTAAACCGTTTTTCAACGGCAGCAGCAGCTTCAGACTTTTCATTTACTCGATCCATTCGGCCTTCCATATTCATTACCCCCAGTTTTTCTGCAATGGGAGATAAACGAATATCTGCGTTATCTTGTCTTAACAAAATTCGATATTCAGCTCGCGAAGTAAACATTCGATAAGGCTCTTTGGTCCCTTTATTCACCAGATCATCGATCAATACACCGATATAAGCTTCTGATCTTTTAAGAATCAAAGGCTCTTCTTCGTTAATCGCAAGATGTGCATTCATCCCTGCCATTAAACCCTGACAAGCAGCTTCTTCGTATCCAGTCGTTCCATTAATTTGTCCTGCAAAAAATAGATTTTTTACCAACCGTGTTTCTAAATTTATTTTTAGTTGTGTTGGTGGAAAATAATCATACTCAATAGCATAACCAGGTCGGAACATTTTAGCATTTTCAAAACCTTCAATTAATCGCATCGCCTTATATTGCACATCTTCTGGAAGTGAAGAAGAAAAACCATTGACATATATTTCGATGGTATTCCAACCTTCTGGCTCTACAAATAATTGGTGGCGATCTCGATCTGCAAACCGATCAATTTTGTCTTCAATCGAAGGACAGTATCGAGGTCCTACCCCTTGAATTCGGCCGTTAAACATAGGAGAACGATCAAACCCTGTTCGTAAAATATCGTGTACTTTTTTATTGGTATAGGTTACGTGGCAAGGACGTTGCTTTGTCAGCACTGGCGTGTCCGTATAGGAAAACTTCCCTGGCATTTCGTCTCCTGGTTGCAATTCCATCCGATCCCAATCGAGCGAGCGACCGTCCACACGAGGCGGCGTTCCCGTCTTCATCCGTCCAGATTCAAATCCTAGTTCGACCAATTGTGCGGTAATACCAGTAGCTGCTCTTTCTCCTGCTCTTCCGCCTCCAAATTGTTTTTCACCAATATGAATTAAACCATTTAAAAAAGTACCATTGGTAAGTACAACCGACTTACTTTCTATTTCTAATCCAATACCTGTTTTTACGCCAATGGCTATCCCATCTTTTACCACCAGTCCCGTTACCATTTCTTGCCAAAAATCGATATTCGGATGTGCCTCTAGCATCAACCTCCACTTTTCCGCGAATCTCATTCGGTCACTCTGTGCACGAGGACTCCACATCGCGGGGCCTTTAGACTTATTGAGCATTCTAAACTGAATCATCGTATGATCCGTCACGATTCCAGAATAACCACCCATTGCGTCAATTTCTCGTACGATCTGTCCCTTCGCAACACCGCCCATTGCGGGATTACAAGACATCTGTGCGATGGTATTCATATTCATTGTAGCCAATAGCACTTTGGACCCCAGATTAGCCGCAGCTACTGCTGCTTCACAACCTGCATGGCCACCTCCGACTACAATCACATCATACTTTGGAAACATTATTCAATATTTTTATTAAAATTACACGCAATTACCTTATCATAAGGTCTTACAAATTTACGAAAATAGAACCAGAATGTCAGGTAGTAAGTTCCCAGTAGATTTGGCAGATAAAATCAAAAAGGTTTGATTATAGAAGGAACCATTCGGTAGGTTTCAACGTTATATTAACAAAGTAGAAAACACGATTAAACGTATCAACTTTCTTTACGTCTAATTGACAAATATATGAACATGGAAGTCAAAATAACCAAAGGCATCAAAATATCAGTGGCGTGTACCTATCAGGAGGAACAATCCAACCCTGCCAAACGTCAGTTTGCATTTTCGTATCAAGTAACCATCGAAAATCAGAGTCAGCATACCGTGCAGTTACTCAAAAGGCATTGGTTTATCTTTGATGCTTCCGCCGTCCGTCGTGAAGTAGAAGGAGATGGAGTTATTGGTGAACAACCCGTTCTAAAACCTGGAGAAAGCCATAGCTATCTTTCTTGGTGTCCACTTCAAAGTGGGATTGGAACTATGCGTGGATATTATACGATGACTAGGATTACAGATAGCGCTCAATTTAAGGTGGAAGTTCCTCAGTTTAATATGATGGCACCTGTGATGATGAATTAAGAAATTACATTACCAAGTCTGTCATTTTGCAGCCCGCATCCCGGCAGTACCGCCGGGAAAGGCTTCCACGCAGACACACTTTACGAAACAGTCTCTTTAGCATCTTCATAAGGCACAATCACTGGTTCTTCTTGAGCTGGATGTTGATTTAGTGTATTAGTATGGGATTGATAAAGCTCGGGAAGAGCTGCTTTAAATTTTTCTGGAAAGGAGAAAAAGAAAACGATGCTAACGGCCCAAAGATTTAAATTTTCTAATCCTAGAAATTCTTCTACTTTTTTTCGTGGGAAACGGCTTATTTTTTCAAAATCAGCCCAAAGATTTTCTGATAATTCAGGATAGGCTATATCTGGGCGTGTCAATTGAAACACTTTGGCATATTCGTAGAGTCCAATGTTAAAATATTTATCCGAATATATTGTACCTGGCATCAGATGGTCCATCGCGAAAAGTGAAACCCCATCTTCTGCAAAAATTTCCGATGCATGAAAGCGGTCGGGATGCTGACGAGAAAGAAACACACCTGGGTAAATCACGACACGCTCAAACATATTCAGCAAATAATCTTTCTGTCCAAAAGTGAGTTGAACGATATTTGCTGCTACGATACCTTTGACATCTTCGGGGACTTCTTCAATTACTTGTGGTCGAAAATCGTTGGCTTCGATGTAAAGTGCGACCCTCATTCTGAATTTTTGCTTGTTTTTATCAGATAATCGTTGGTAATAGGGTATTCTTTGTTCAAAAATTTTACGCAACGGTGCTTCTACATCTGGTGGATACTTTTGGTACCATTTCCAGTCAATAGCAGGTTGTAAAAAGTACACCCCAATGAGATAAATGATGAATGGCACCATATATAAAGCATATTCTTCACTTTTGAAATAAGTGATATAAAGGAAGGCTGCAAAGCCAATAATGCCCGGAATAGCTAGTATTTTAGAAAGCGGTAGTCTCATTTTTTCGATTTAAGGAGGAAATTTAAAAAAAATATTCAAGAATTGTCCAATAAACTTGTGGATTCGCCAAAAACAATATAGATTTGCAATCGCTTCAAAAAGGTGCCTTAGCTCAGTTGGTAGAGCAATGGACTGAAAATCCATGTGTCCCTGGTTCGATTCCTGGAGGCACCACAAAA
>JALZUU010000184.1 GCA_023300665.1 Saprospiraceae bacterium
TTAAACAGCTTAACTAATGAAGCTGTTTAAAACTTGTCATATAATCGATCGTTAAGGTATAATGAAGTTGTTTAAGAATTCGATAATCAGCTGAGAACTAGAGAAAATTTTTCAAATCAAGGCTCTTTTTTAAGTGAATAGCCGCGCTATTGACGAGAAAAAAGCCGAAGAGCCTGCCTTGGCCGGCCGGCAGGTTGGATAATTTTATCAGTTCGCAAGCAATTTTGGAGTTTTTAAACAACTTCTAAGTAAGAAGATGGATACGCTAGACCTTTTCTAAAATCGATATCCGTAAAAGCAACAAAATCAGTTAATTAACACTAATTATCTAAAAAAATACTTTTTGATTATTTATAACAGGAAAATTACCTAAGAAAACCTCAATGCATAATAGTTATCTTAAAAAAGAGGATTGTTTGAAAAAAAATACTAGTTATTTCCTAATAAAATACGCTAAAGATTAGAAAACTCGAAATAATTACTATCTTTAGGTTGTAATAAGAATATTAACCATAACTAGAGAAAAACAGTGACGAACGCACCAAAATCGGTGATAAAACCCCTAGAAGAAGTTCTAGCTTATAAAAATGAAAACGTTGTTGCTCGTTTTTGTCAAATCAGACCAGATGCTAAAGAAGAAGTATCATTGATTTTTGACGATTTAAAAAGATTTCTTTGGCTCGTTGCTACTTTAGAAGAAAGAAAGAAGCAAGGAGAAATTACACCAGATATTAGTTTTTCGGCAAGTACCATTATTATGGATGATATGTGGCATGCCTTTATTCTTTGGACCAAACAATACGAAGAATTTTGCCAGACTTATTTAGGGAACTTTGTACATCACCCTACTGAAATGCCGATTTACCAAAAGAACACAACTGAAAAAAACTTAGACGAAGAGGCAGCGATGAATATTTTTCTAGAAGGTATGATTACCGTTTGTATAGAAGAATTGGGAGAAGAAGTAACACAACGATGGTTTGATTACTATTTAAAGTATCCAGCCTCGGGAATGCATTAGAATTTAAAATCTTATTTAAATATTTTTTAACCCTTTTAATTTTTTAATTATGAAAAACATTAAAGCAGCTAAAGATCAGTTAGCAAAAAACAACCAGGCTAAGCAATTAATTAGCAAACTAGTTCAGAAGAACATCAAAGGAGGATTAGGTTGTCCACCACCAATCGGTAGATAATTTATGCCATAAAATAAAGGTCTTTTATTTAATAATAAAAAATTAGACCTTCATTTTAAAACAAAGCGGTATTTGGGAATAGATTTGAGGATTATTTGTCCGATCATCTCCCCAGATACCGTTTTTTTTATGAACGCTATTGATAAATGAACTCAAGCAAAATTGTCTCGGTATTTTTAAGACTAATTAAAAACCATATCCAACTCCAATAAATCCACTTAAAAGTAGTCTATCTAGAATATTTGAAGGAAAAACATGTCGTGAATCATTTCTACCTTCTACCACCGTAGTAAGTCCAAGCTTAAATAAAAAACCATTCTCTTTTAATTTTTGGTACCGATAACCTATATTTAATTGGAATTCATCAAATTCAATAGACCTAGGATATTCATAATAATGCTTACCCCATCGGTAGCCAATACCTGTTTCAAAATGATTCTTTGATTGACCAAATACCATATTGATACCAAAAGGAATAATAAGGGTGTTAGGATAATCCTTTCCTTTTTTTAAGGTGGTGTGAATAGTAGAAATTCCAAGAGATCCTAAGATCGTAAAGTTGTCCTTCACGAAAATAGAATTTTCATATCGTAAAGACCCTCCCTCGAAAAGTCCGATTTCTGCCATAAAGTTATGGTTAGCAGAAAAATCCACTTGTGCTTTTGTAGAGAATGAAAGAAAAGCGAAGATTATTATTAAGAATAAGGAGTTATGATTTTTTTTCATGGCTTATATTTTTTCTGTCTGTTAATCTATTGACATCATTTTATGATAGAGCTTCATATTTCAAATGTAATAACCTTTACAACAAAAACAACGTAATAAAAATAGTTCCAATTAAAAACAAGACGAATAATCCACCATAGGAAACACCTAAAACAAGATTGGTACTATCTGTAATATTTCCTAAAATTCTATAAAGACGTTGACGTTCATAATTTTTTGAGATCCGTTCCTTGATATCATAAGTGTGATTGGTCGAAGATTGAACATCTTGAAAACTCATGGCGAGAATAAAAAGTACAGAGGTGACCAAAAGCAATCGCAAAGGATGAACATATTTCCGATGCTTTCCAGAAAAATATTCTAAGGTTAACTTTCCAGGGATAAAAAGATCTTTAAACGTCTGCCAAGATCTAGATTCTATATTGAGTACGGAATCTTGAAATTCAGACCACAACTCCGAAAAAGTAATTTTACCATCTGTGTTTTTTTGTCCACAGTTTGAGCAAAACTTAAAAGGTAATTGATTTTTAGTATTACAATTTAGACAATTATTAAAAGATGTTTTACTCATAGATTCAACTTATCTTTTTTGTTGTTTTAAAGAAGTTGTCCAAAGGGAATAGAACAACTCAATACTCATAGCTACCAAGTATTTCTACCTTAAAGTTAAAAAATATATCGAACTTCTAAGCTTATTTATTTTAATTGCCGATTCATTGTGGCTCGAAGTGTGTGATATCTCTAGCGTCTCTATGAAGAACAAAAAGATATGCCACGATCATAGCTTGTTAGCCTTAGTTTTTCCAAAATTTCCAACTTCTCTTTTTTTTCTTTTTTATAAAACAACGATCTAATTGATTTACCACCTTATACTTTTCAATTGCTTCATTATCGAGTAATTTTTTTGCTAAATCAATATAGCTATTTCCACTAGTATCACATTTAGTTGGATCAGCACCTAATTCATAAAAGAACTTAATTTTATTTTTATATGCTTCTATTTGCGCTATTTGCTTCTCTTCGTTTTTAGGTGGAAGCCCATTATTGAAATCTATTTTGTCATGGAGTGCAATAGAATAGTAAGTCCTGACAAAATTATTTATTTCAAATCCTAGTGGCGTATAATTATAATTTCCAATCGTATCGATTGAAACGCCGTTACTAATTAAAGCAATAATTGACTCCTTGCTAAAAGATCCTTTATAAATACATTGGTCTAATGCAAGTGATGGGTCAGCATTTCTTTTTATAAAATATTGTATCATTTCTACATTATTCATATAAGCTGCTATGTCTAGTATGTTTTTTCCAAGATTTGGAAATCTTAAGTTTAGATTCCAATTGTTTGATTCCAACTCTTGTATCAGTTGTTTGTTCTTTTTTTCTCTTAATACTCTTTCAAAATAGTCAGCGGTATCGTATAATTGCCAGGGTTTAAATTTTCCATATTTTGGTAGCGGAGCATGCATTTCTTCTTTTCTTGGATAACGATGCTTACTAGCATATTCTTTTAGTGTTAATCCTTCCGCTCCGAGATCTTCATATACTTCTTTATAGGTATCTTCTCCTATTGCATCAAATCCTATCAGTCTATTCTTATGCATAGCGACTATCAATCCGTGTTCGGGATCTCCTTTATATTCTCCATTTAATTGAAAATAAGCCTGGCCGTCTTTATGTTCCGTAAAAACTTCAATTTCTCTTATAAGAAATAATTCCCCTAATTCATTGATGTTATGATACCAATCATGCTCTCCAAAACTATCGCCGTGGGTTTTATTTACAATATCAAATTGATTAAATAATGCCTCTAAAATCAATTTTCCATTTTCTTGGATATACTGAATTGTTTCGATTTGTTCTTTGAGTGGGTCTGGCTCAAAGTCTCTGAAATCAATTATTTTTATTTTAATTGGACTATCCTTACTTGGCTGATAGGAATTGAGATGTTCATTCCATTTGGAATTAGATTCAATAAATTCAGTCAAATTTATTTCGAATTTCCAATCCCCATTAAAGTTGAATTGTTTCATAGATTTCGTTTTAAAATTGAGGCTGACCACCCAACACCGACAACGACCCATGGACACCCAATATTTCTACCTTAAAGTTA
>JALZUU010000185.1 GCA_023300665.1 Saprospiraceae bacterium
GGAGCAGGATGCGGATGCAAGATCGCCCCAAAAGTATTAGATGAAATATTAAAAACAGAAGGAATAAAACAAACCTTTCCCAATTTATTAGTAGGTAATCACGAACGAGATGATGCTGCTGTATTCGATCTCGGGGATGGGACCGCCGTAGTTAGTACGACCGATTTTTTTATGCCAATTGTAGATGATGCCTATGATTTTGGACGCATTGCTTCAGTAAATGCCATCAGTGATATTTATGCGATGGGAGGAACCCCGTTGGTCGCCATTGCGATTTTAGGATGGCCCATTGATAAGATCCCAGCTGAGGTAGCCAATCGAGTAATCGAAGGAAGTCGAGCAGCCTGTGCCGAAGCAGGGATTGCGCTAGCAGGAGGTCATAGCATTGATAGTCCTGAACCAATTTTTGGGTTAGCAGTAACTGGAAAAGTAGCCATCGAACATTTAAAAAAGAATGGCGGAGCCACCAAGTCTTGTCAATTATTTTTAACCAAAGGATTAGGTGTAGGCATTCTATCAACGGCACAAAAAAAGAAAATTCTATTACCTGAACATGCTACTATGGGAAGAGATAGTATGGTGAAATTAAATAAAATAGGAGAAGTGTTTGCTAAAATACCAGCGGTTAAGGCAATGACCGACGTGACCGGTTTTGGATTGATGGGACACCTGACTGAAATGTGTGCAGCAAGTAACTTGACGGCAATAATTGATTTTAATAAAGTCCCTTATTTAGATCGAAAAGTGATTGACTATTATATCGAAAAGGGTAGTATGCCTGGAGGAACTAAAAGAAATTTTGCCAGCTATGGTCATAAACTAGCACCGCTATCCGACTATCAACGGAGCATTCTTTGTGATCCACAGACGAGTGGGGGATTATTAGTTGCTGTGGAGGGTGCAGAAGTAGAAGATTTTCTAAACACCGCTCGAACTCATGGATTTGATCTAGAATCAATAGGAAGATTTGAAAATCAAGGTGAACATCTTGTTAAAGTAGTTTAATTCAAATTCTATTGAACATTGTCAATTGGTCTTTGTTATAAACACCTTGGCAAATTTGCTAGAATCATAAAAATTAAAAAATAAGCAAAAATTTATGCAATTAATAGAAGATCTAAAATGGCGTTACGCCACTAAAAAATATGATGCAAGTAAGATAGTATCAGCAAAAGATATTACTCAAATTAAGGAATCAATTAAACTTGCCGCTTCTTCTTGGGGATTACAACTTTATAAAATTTTGGATATAAAAAATCCAGCACTTCGAGAGACTTTAAAACCTCATTCTTGGGGGCAAACCCAAATTACTGATGCTTCTCATTTATTCGTTTTTTGTAGTCACACCTCGGTTTCTGATCAAGATACAGATGATTATATAGCCCTTAAGTCGAAACTTCAAGGGATGAGTATGGAGGATTTGAAGGGATATGGAGATTTTATGAAAATGAAAATCAACGAAAAAACTCCAGAAGAAATTATTCCTTGGACAGAAAGACAGACTTATATTGCTTTGGGTAAGGCACTAGCTACCGCCGCTGCCTTAAAGATTGATACGACGCCAATTGAAGGCTTCGAAATTGAAAAATACAATGAAATCTTAGGCTTAAAAGAAAAAGGATTAACGGCTAGTGTTTTATTGGCTATTGGTTATCGCCATAAAGATGATGTGGCTCAGCATCAACCGAAAATCAGAAAGTCAATGGATACCCTTTTCGAGACTTACGAATAGGATAATTTAAGAACAAGACTCCTACGACATCCCAAATTTTCAAAGTGAAGATTTGGGGTGTTTTTTATATTGACCGCTCTTTATTTTCAATAGCTGGTTTCTCCTATTCATTTACTCAAAAGACCCGTTCACACAATAGTCCTAGTATCGGAATGGTAAAGCCCTTATTTTTAAAAAGAACTATAAACAATTAAAAATATAAGCTATGAAAAATTATAATCTCCCTATTTTTCTTTTACTAATTCTTTTGTTTGGAATAACAAACATTTTACAAGCCCAACCATGTGTCGCAGGAACAGCGACGGAAACCTTGGACGCGGCCAATTCCAACATAAACTTAAGTAGTTCCAGTCTTTGGGCTTGGGATCCAAATGGGAATAAGCCAGCTTATAAATGGCCAAAAACGGCAAATGGTGACGGTCCTGGATTGATTTTTACTGGTCAATTATGGTTTGTAGGATTTGATGATGGTTTCAATCTTAAGTTAGCTTCAAAGACATTTGGAATCGATGATAAGAATGGCTATTGGCCTGGTCCTATTTATAATAATTCAGTTGGTACAAATGCTGAGCAATGTGCTAATTGGGATCGTCTTTTTAAAGTTAATCGTTCAGAGATTGAAGATTTTCAGTTAGATTTTAATGATAATCAACAAATTGATAGTCCTGTTCCAAACAGCATTTTAGGTTGGCCTGGAAATGGTAATCCATCATTTAGTACAGTACATGGTTTTGAATTACCAGAACTTGAGGGTGGACTTGCCCCTTTTTATGATCAGAATTTTGATGGAATTTATGATCCATTGACCGGTGATTATCCTTTAATTAAATGTGCTGATCAAGCAGTTTGGTGGGTATTTAATGATGTTGGAAATATTAATAATCTTAATTCTTCTCCCCTAAATATTGAAGTTCAAATGCTAGCCTATGTATATAATTCGAATAATGAGAATATTTATAATGCTAGTTTTTATGATGTAAAATTTGTCAATAGAGGAACTGAACCTCTAAATTCTCTTTATGTTGGTCTTTGGATGGATGTTGACTTAGGATGTACTTTCGATGATTATCTTGGTAGTGCTCCTGAAGAAAATTTATTTTACGCCTATAATTCAGATGCGATAGATGGGCTTGAAGATGGAACTTGTGAGTCAACTCAAACTCTAACTTATGACGAACCACCAATGTTTGGGGTAAAACTTTTAGAAGGACCTTATAATGAAGAAGGAACAGCTAGGTTAAATATGAATAGTATTACTTATTACAATAATTTTGGCGGACCTCCAAATGAAGCAAATGGTCCAGTCTATGCAAATGAATTCTACAATGTCTTGCTTGGGAAAAAAAGTGATGGAGCAGACTTCCTTGATCAAGATAATGAACCTACTAAATTTTTATTCACTGATAATCCTGCTGATACACCAGACGGCTGGTCTATGTGTAGCGAAGAAACAAGCTTAACTGATCGGCGTAGCCTTATGTCGATGGGACCGATGTGGTTACCTCCTGGAGGAGCTAACGAAATGACCTTCGCAGTAGTAGTCCAACCTCAACCAGAGCTTCCATGTCCGGATATTTCAGCATTGATTGCGGCAGCAGATTTGCCGATACCAACCAATGAGCCTGGAAATTTTTATTGTGGTTTGACGGTTTCAACAAATGAAGAAACAATTGCTGAAGTTGGACTTTCCGTCTTTCCAAATCCAACCACCGATCTAATAAATTTTCAATTAGCTGAAGGCAAAAAATTTGCAACAATCCATCTTTATCGTATGGATGGACAACTAGTACGAAAAGAAGAAAACCTTCCATCTTCCAATGTTACCCTTGCTCGTGAAGATTTGGCGACCGGAACTTATATTTATCAAATACAAACTAAAACTGGTGATTCTGTGAGTGGTAAAATTATTTTAAAGTGAAATTGCAGTGCTAACTTTTTTAACACCCAGTAGCCAAAAGTGTAGCGAGGCCTAAGAACATAGTTTCTTGGGTCTTTCTATTTTTTCATAAAAATTTATCTTCAAAAAAATAATTGTAATTTTGGAAAAATTCCTTAAGAAAATAAATGTAATTGAAAAAAATAATAACGCTTTTATTCTTTTTATTCCTTTCCGCCTTTGGAGTCTATTGGCTTAATAGAGCAAGAACGATTCAGTTATTTGGAGAAATTTACGCTCGTGTTGAAACAGATCAAAAAGTGGTCGCACTTACCCTTGATGATGGCCCTAATGAAAAGATTGATACGGTATTAGCCATTTTAAAATCACATAATGTAAAAGCTAGTTTTTTCCCTATTGGAAATTTAATGGAAAAAGACTTATCACCAATTCAAAAAATTGTCAACGAAGGTCATGAACTAGGTAATCATAGTTATACTCATCGGATTCTAAGTTTACGATCCTACGAAACAATTCGCCAAGAAATTGAACCTACGGATAAATTATTACGCGAAGCAGGATATATTGGGGATATTCATTTTAGACCTCCCTATGGTATGAAAATTTTTATGCTACCATTTTATTTAAAACAAAACAATCGCAAGACCATAATTTGGGATGTTTCTCCTGAAGGTGATCCTAAATTAAATGAAGATGCTGATAAACTTTCTCAATTTGTTATCGATCAAACGACCAATGGATCTATCATTCTATTACATCCGATGAATGATGGTAGAGAAGCTTCTCTTCATTCTCTAGATCCAATTATTCGAGGTTTAAAAGCAAAAGGGTTTGTCTTTAAAACGGTTTCTGAGTTATTAGCATTGGAAGAAAAGTGATACGTTTTGTGCATCAAGTTTAAAAAAATCACTATTCCAATCCTAATTCCTTTCGATATTTCCCATCTATTTTTGAATGCTTAGACCAATAATCTAATTTTAAGGTTTTTATTCGAGTAGCTCTAGTTACTAAATTTGGACGATTGTTCAGCCCTTCTTCCCACGATTCAATTACGTGTGGGAAGTCTTTTTGAAAATAAATAGAAAGAGTTCTTCCCAAACTAGGATAATTGATCTGGTAGTGCATTTGTCCCTTTTTAGTGGCTTCTTTTAAACTAACGTTCGCTTTTTGTACAGCTAATTTAGTATGCCCAAAACGAGCGAAAAGGGTACTGGGAATTATTTTTATTTCACCGGTTGGTAAAGAACTTGGTTGAATTCTAATTCTATTAAATAATTCATCTTCTAACCAAGCCTTTTCAATTTTATCATTGCTATCACCTTCTGCTTCAAAATAAGAAAATACCTGATGATCGAAATGGTCTTTTTTTAGATTTAGTTGTTCAAAAGTATGACCACACCATTCTTGCGAAGAAGTGGCTACTTTTAAGGTGTTTGGATGCTTTTCATGTTTAATAGGCGTAAAGACCGATTGAATGGTGGAATATGGATAGATTCCTGTGGTGAATTTTCTAGTAGCGTTCATTTTTAAAACCGAAACATTGTCTTTTGATTTCGCATCCGGGTAATCTAATTTTACTTGTTTGCTTTTTGAAAAAGGTTCGGTGACAAAAATAAAAGCTGCTTTCCCATTATGGATTTCTCCATAACGAGATTGCTCCAATTCATAGCTGGTAATTTCTGCTTTTCCTGCATACCAATAATCGTTAAAATCGTTGTTCACTATCGCAGTTTTTAAAGGGTATGGATTAGTATTATCGGCTTTATCTATTTCACTGGGTTGGCAAGCAACGAAAAAAAGCATCAATAATAGAGAGGATATGATTTTCATGTAGGAGTTTTTATTTGAAAATGAGTAGGATAAATACCACGATTTATAATTAATTCGTGGATAAAATAAGCTATCTTCCTTAAACAGAAAGAAGTAGAAAATGTTTTATTTTAGAAGACAGTTCATCGTCTTCCTTTGTTTTACCAGAGAAAACGGATAATAAATCTCTTATATTTGTATTTTGAAAATGGCCAGATTAACAGAATGAAGATGAAAAAAACACTACTTTTTATACTTTTTAGCTCCTTTGCGCTAGTGACCTTTGCTCAACCGAAAGGTATTGCTATTACTGGAAAAATAATCGCTGAAAATAACCAACCTGTTGAATTTGCTACCGTTTTGGTCGCAGATAAGACCACTGGAAGCCCCATCGCTGGAACCACCACTGATGAAAAAGGAAACTTTAGTGTAATTTCTAAAACCAAGGATTTTTATATTGAACTCAGCTTTATTGGCTATGCTTCTAAAAAAATAATGGATTTTACGATCGCGGATGGTAAAGTTGATTTGGGAACGATTTCTCTTGCTGAAGACAGTGAAATGTTGGAACAAGTAGAGGTTCGAGCGGAACGATCTCAAACAGAATTCAAACTTGATAAACGGGTTTTTAATGTTGGAAAAGACTTAAGTACCACCGGTGCAAGTGCCTTAGAAGTATTGAATAATGTGCCTTCTGTTAATGTAAATATTGAAGGGGAAATTAGCTTAAGAGGTAGTCAAGGTGTACAAATATTAATCAATGGTAAACCGTCTATTATCGCTAGTGATGGAGCACTCGGAACGATCACCGCAGACATGATCCAAAGTGTTGAAGTGATTACCAATCCATCTGCAAAATATGAAGCAGAAGGAACCAGTGGAATTATAAATATTATTTTGAAAAAAGAAGAACGGAAAGGAGTTAACGGATCTTTTACCATCAATACTGGAATTCCTCATAATCATAGTTTTGGATTGAGTTTGAATCGTCGTACCGAAAAGTTTAACCTATTTAGCCAAGTAGGAGTAGGATACCGAGTTCGTCCTCGAGATACCGAGTTTATTAATCGTGATTTTATTGCCGAAACTTCCTTGACCTCTAATGGTTTTGAAGATCGAAATGAGTTGTTTTATAATGTTATTTTAGGAACAGATTATCATATCAACAAGCATAATGTAATTACG
>JALZUU010000186.1 GCA_023300665.1 Saprospiraceae bacterium
ATTTCTAATAAAGTTTCTAAATCTAAGTCTTTTCGAAAGCCCGGTTGGTTGCGTTTTTTTCGATATTCTTTAGCTCTTGTAAAAGCATCTACATAGACTTGTTCTACCCCCATTCTGGTATCTGGAAAACGATTATTAGAACTACTCCGTGATTTTTTTACATTTTCTCCTAAAGCAAATTTTATAAATCCAGGGCTGTTCTCCATTTTCATTTTTTCTGGCGCATATCCCCAACGTAATTTAATAATCGCCGACTTACCTCCAATCGGATTACAAGATCCATGTAATAATTGCGAAGTGGTAACTCCTCCAGCCAATTGTCGATAAATATTAATATCCTCAGAGTCTACAACATCAGCAATGCTTACTTCAGCAGTACTAGCTTGTGTACATTCATTAACTCCTCGAGAAATAGCAATATGAGAATGTTCATCAATCACACCACAAGTAACATGCTTTCCAGTACCATCAATAACGGTAGCTCCGGCAGCTGGCAAATCTTTTCCAACTGATTTTATTTTTCCATTAGAAAATAAGACATCGGCATTTTCTAAGATGCCATCATCTTCATTGGTCCAAACAGTTGCGTTACGAATCAAAACAGTTTCTGCCGTAGGTAATTCCTCATTTCCGTAGGCCAAAAAAGGATAAATCACGGTGCCCATTTCTGAATCACCTGCTGCTTTCTTTTTCTTTCCTTTGCCTTTTTTATCTTCCTCTTTTTCTAGATTACCTGTTTTCACTGCAGACCACTTTGTCCAGCTTCCATCTCGTGCGGTTCCATTTCCTGACCAAAGATCTTTCGAAAATACACCTGTCAAACTGACTCTTTCGGCAAGTTTTGCATCAGGCTGAAAAGATAGACTAACCACATCGTTTTGAATGCTAGATTTTACCTTTACGTTTGTTGTGTCGTTGATTACGATCTTCATGGACGCATCGTCTTCCGCTTCCAATTGATAAGTTTTATTTCCTACTTTTAAATCATATTTTCCAGCAACTTCTGGAGCATTAGGATTAGAAAAAATAAAAGGTTTTCCTTGAATCCAATGGTGATGAATTTTTGATTTTTCTGTAAAAATTTCGTCAGACGCAATAAAGAAATTAGCTAGCTTACCTTTTTCTAAACTTCCAACCTGATCATAAATATTAAGTGCTTTTGCTGGAGTCTGTGTAAGTGCTTTTAGCGCTTGTTCGGCTGTAAATCCAGATTCGATTGCTTTTCGAATATTTTTTAGAAAAGCTTTTTTATCCTTTAATCCATGGCTCGTTAAAATAATGTTTACGCCGTTTTCAGCCAATACACCTGGATTTGTTGGTGCAAGTTCCCAGTGTTTCATATCACTAAGTTCTACGCGAAGTGCATCATAAGGTGCTTCTACATCAAATGCTTTTGGAAAATTAAGATTCAGAATAAAACTGTTTCCAGCTGTTTTAATTTCTTCTAATCGTTGATACTCATCTCCCTTTCCGAAGATGATGTAATCATGATTGTGTTCTTTTCCTAATTTAATAGCTCTTAAGCTTTCCAAGATTTCTCTCGTTTCAAAAATCTGAGGCAAGGACTGCACATCATTCCAAGCAGCAAGCGAAAGATTGGTTTCTTCTTTTTGATCTTTATACCAGTTACCATCTAAATAGGTTTGTCGAAAAAGTGCAATACCTCCCATAAGTGATCCAGGATAACTTTGAGTAGAGGTTCCTTTTTTGAAAGAAAGATGGTGTGCTGATTTTTCTTGAAGAATTGATTTATGAGGACGATCTTCTCCGAGCGTAATTACGGTAGCAGTACCACGAGACATCCCATCCATTCGGTGAGCAGATACAGTACCAAATCCAATTTCTCGATAGCCTTTCGCTGTTTTTTCATCTACAGAAAAATGTTCATGAGACCGAAATTCTGGCTGTAAAGCCTGATTCCACATATAGGCGCCCGATTTATTAGAAATCATTTGCTGGGTTCTAGAACGTCCACCACTTTTTTTATCTGCCTCAGGAACACCATAATCACTGTAGATATCGACAAAAGAAGGATAGATGTGTTTTCCTTTTAGGTCAATGGTAACCATTCCTTTTGGAACCGTTAGTCCTGCTCCCACAGATTCTACTTTTCCTTTACGGATAATCAATGTTCCATTTTCAATTTTACGATCAAAATTGGTGTGAATCGTTGCATTGGTAAAAGCGTAAGCTCCGTCACGCTCGTCATAGACTCCATTGCGAGGAAAGGTTTGCTGACCAAATAACTGGATTCCCACCAGTAGCAGCAGTATAGAAAATAGGTATTGTTTATTCATAATAATTAAGTTAAACTTGAACATATACAAGGTATTTTTCTTCAAAAAAGTCTTCTTTAAAATAATCGCTAAGTGGATAAGTCTCAACATAGGTTCCTTTACCAAGCGCCGCAATTTCAGCATTGATTCGTCCTCCTTTAAGAGCAATAAGCCCATTAGGGATAGGATGAACATCTTTCTGATGTACTAATCTTTGTGTCCACGGTCTCAATTTATCAAGGGTCGCTACAGCTCTAGTCACTACAAAATCAAAGCGCATTTTCTTTAGTTCTTCCGCACGTGCCTGTAATCCTACTGCATTCTCTAGTCCGATCGCTTCTGCTACAGCGTTGACTACGGT
>JALZUU010000187.1 GCA_023300665.1 Saprospiraceae bacterium
TAACGACTTTCAAAATCAAAAGGGATGGGTTGGGTTATTTTATCTTTTAAAAAATCTATCGCGAATTCAATAGAGGTTCCAACAAAATAATCAATCGACTCGCGAGTGGTCATCGGGAAACCGAGTTCCGTTGAAATTTCTGCGATAGCTCCACAAGAGATAGATTCACTATCAACCAGCACACCATCACAATCAAAAATAACTAGTTCGTAAGGCATATAAATTTAAACACTATTGGCAACTTGTTCTTTGATTTTTTCTAGTTCATCTTTCATACGAACAACGATCCGTTGAATATCAGAAGAGTTGGCTTTAGAACCAAGTGTATTAATTTCACGTCCCATTTCTTGAGAAATAAAACTTAGCTTACGTCCTTTTTGTACTTGTGATTTATCTAGTTCTTCAAGAAAATATTTGCAATGTTGCGTAAGACGTACTTTCTCTTCTGTCACATCAATTTTTTCTAGATAATAAAGAATTTCTTGTTCAAAACGATTCGCGTCGATATTATCTTTTCCAATATATTCATCAATATTTTTTTGCATTCGAGCACGAATTACTTCTACTCGCTTCTTTTCGAAAGGATCGAGCGTTTCTAGATCTGCCATGATGCTTAATACGCGCTGACGGCAATCCTTTTCCATTGCAGATCCTTCTTCACCTCTAAATTCATTAAAATTAGCAACGGCTTCTTTTATCGTAGCATAAAGTGCCTCCCATTCTGCCTCACTCAAATCACCACCTGCGTTAGACACTACATTAGGTAATCTTAAAATTGACTGCACAAGATCACCTGGCGGCATATCTAATTCGGTCATAATCTCGGATAGCTTGTTATGGTATTTTTTGAAAAGCGCCGCATTCAAACCATATTCACTATCTCCTTCTTCTGATTTGATATCAATACTCATATCAATCTTACCACGCTTAATGCTATCTGTGAGATATTTTCGGATAATTTGCTCTTTCTCTTTATAATTTTGAGGGAGCTTCACTCTTAGGTCTGTAAATTTGCTGTTTAATGAGCGAACTTCGATGGTAATCGTTTTCTCTTCAAAACGAGCGGTAGCCCGGCCATAGCCAGTCATTGATAGTAACATTTATTTTAAGTTGAAAACGAATTAAGAAATAAATAAAATAACGCAATAATTCTTACAAGAATCGTTGTTTTTTTTGATTTACCCAAACGAAAACTCCCAAAAAGTACAAAGTCGTTGATATTTACCATTTTTTACATTAAAAAAACAAATAATATTTCAAAATAAATCACTGTTTTCCTTTCAATTAACGAAGAAAAATGCGAAGTTTGCACTCTTTTAAAAGTATAATTTTTATTTTTATAACTAATTCTAAACCAATAGAATAAATGAGGAAAGCGGATTTAGTTGCAGCCATCGCAGAAAAAACTGGCGTCCCCAAAGTAGATGTATTAGTTTCATTAGAAACTTTCTTTAAGGAGGTAAAATCTTCTCTTTCAGAAGGCGAAAATGTATATATCCGGGGATTTGGAAGTTTTATTGTAAAAAAACGAAAAGCCAAAGTAGGACGTCATATCAAAAAGAACATTTCTATTGAAATCCCTGCGCATTTTATCCCTGCTTTTAAGCCGGCCAAAGTATTTATGGAACAGGTTAAAGATAAAGTAGCTGATTTACCAAGTGACGACAGTCACAAGGAAGTCTAAACAAATATAAGGTATGACCCGACTTCAAAGCATAGTGGTAGCAGGTACGATTTTATTATTTGCTGTTCTCTATTTTGGGTTTGACACCAAACCAAGTGAACGAAAAGATATAGATGCTGCTCGAAAAAAAAATGCCGTAAAGACAGATATACAAGCTTTATTAGCAGAGGCACGAGAAGAATTAGCACCAGATGAACTAACTTTCCTTGGTAGTATCCATCAAGTCTTAAATGGAACAGAAGTCGATTCTCTTAAAATTCCTATGTGGAAAGAACTTTCTGGTGCTTGGTATAGCTATAAGCGACCAGACTTAGCAGGGCATTATGCCGAGCAAATTGCAGGGGTTTTAAACACCGCTGAAAGCTGGTCTATTGCCGGAACCACCTATGCAATTGGCGGTCAACGCCTCGAAAAGGAAAAACATCGTATCTTTGCAACCGAACACGCCGCGGCAGCCTTTGAAAATGCTATTTCAATGGAGCCGAATAAGGTCACCCACCGTACCAATTTAGCAGTTTGTTACGTTGATAATCCGCCAAAGGATAATCCCATGAAAGGGATACAAATGTTGCTTAACTTGGATAAAAAATATCCAGAAGCAATCGGAGTTCAAAATACACTCGCACGCTTCGCGATCAAGACAAACCAGTTTGAAAAAGCAGCTGCCAGATTAGAAAAAGTTCTAACATTGGATGCTAATAACCAAAACGCTATTTGTCTAATTGCTAAAGCCTACGAAGGACTAGGACAAACCGATAAAGCAATCGTATTTAATGAACGTTGTCAAGCAATCATTAAATAGAGTCAAACAAGTTTTTACTTTGTATAATGAGTAGATCGTTAAATCATTTACTTTTATATGAATTTTTATATTTTTTTAATTTTTAAATCATAGTACTATGCCGTGTGGAAAAAAGCGTAAGCGTCATAAGATTGCGACGCACAAACGCAAAAAGAGACTTCGCAAGAATCGTCACAAGAAGAAGAAATAAATAATAGTGTACTTCGGTACCACTCTTATTTATTAAAATGAACCTAAGTTAGGTTCAAAATATATCCGATGACTATATCAGTGTGGCTATTTTTTTAGCTGCTATACTGGTATAGTCGTTCGTGTATATTACCATTTAGGAAATTGAGGTCTATTTTGTCTACTTTTGACGATCTAATGCTTTTCTCCTTTATGTCTATTTATTTCAAAAACTGAGTAGATATAGCAGTTAATAAAAAACTGTTGCTAAAAATTATCGCCAAAAACACCCTTACCAAAATTCCAAAAAAAGAACTTAAAAATGACTTAATCTGTCATTTAACGATACTAACTTTTCTTCAGGCACTTTTCGGCAATTTTTATCTATCTACTTCTACCCTTCCTTAACCAATCTAATACTGGCGTATTGATACACCAGAGAAAGTATGGTAAGGCCTTTGCGGTCATGGAGATCGCTCATTCTATAAATGTGTATTGTGGAAAAAGAACTCATCATAAATTCAACACCTGCCGAAGTTGAAATTGCTTTATTGGAGAATTCCAAACTGGTAGAAATTCATCACCAAAAGACAAATACTAACTTTTCTGTTGGCGATATTCTTTACGGACGTATCCGAAAATTAATGCCTGGCTTAAATGCAGCATTTGTTGATATTGGTCATAAAAAAGATGCTTTTCTACATTATACTGATTTAGGGCCTCGTTTAAATTCCCTACTCAAGTATACCAAAGGAACCGCATCTGGTTCTATCAACACCTCTAATCTTGATAATTTTGTTATTGATCCAGACATCAATAAAAACGGAAAAATAGATCAGGTTCTTAATAAAAAAGATACCATTTTGGTACAGATATTAAAAGAACCCATCTCCACTAAAGGTCCTCGACTAAGCTGTGAAATAAC
>JALZUU010000188.1 GCA_023300665.1 Saprospiraceae bacterium
ATTCAACAATTCAACAATTCAACAATTCAACAAACCTGATACTCCGGCAAAGTCATCAATCTCAAAACCAACGATTTCACATAATTACCCTTTGTATCTTGTCGAGTAAAAGCATCGATCTCTGATTTAGAGATTTCTAAATTTGTGTGAATCAACCAATCTTTTAAAATAGAAAAAATTTCATCATTATCCGCTTGTTCAAAATGATCTACGATAGGAGATAAATCCATAGTCGACGATATCTTTTTTCTCAATTTCTTTATAGATTTAGCGTCCTTAGCTGAATTAACAGTTAAACCTTGATTAGTCGTTTTATAAAAATACCCAGCAAGATTAAGACGAAACAAAAGAGTCGCGTTGTCAATCCAGGCTTTTCCACCAGACCATCCTGCTACATTTGGAGGCCTTAAAAGTATTTGTCCCAATGCTTTTTGAATATATAAACCAGATTGCTCGTTGTTCATTTTAAGGTCCAGTGTCTTCATCATTCCAACTAATAAATCTACTGGAGATTTAATTTTTGTTCCAATATTTTTATCCGCATAAAACCAATCACTTTCTAAAATTTTACGCACAAGTTTTTCAATGCTGTAATTAGAATTATAAAATACCTCAGTAAGTGCTTGAATATGATTTTTGTCGATCTTTTCGTTGACAAAATATTTATAAATCTTAGTAGTAATGAACCGAGCAGTTTCTTTTTTTTCTAAAATAATTCTAATAATATCTTCTCCATTAAAATCTCCTTCTTGTCCAAAAAAGGTTTTCTTACCAAAGTCATGACGTCTTTTACTGAAGTAAAATACTCCTTTATTATCTGCACGCCAGCCCGTAAAAGCACGCGCTGCTTCTTTGATATCTTGCTCACTATAATGACCAATGCCGATGGTGAATAATTCTAATAATTCTCTAGCAAAATTTTCGTTTGGTTGTCCTTTTTTATTTTGTTGATTATTTAAAAAACGGATCATTCCTGGATCACGAGCAATCGCTAATACCAAATCTCCAAAGTTCCCAAGCGCGTGAGTTCGTAAAGTATTTATATAACTCTTTGAGACAAACGAATTATTTTTACTGACCAACGCAAAATGTCCATGCCAAAATAAAGTCATTCGCTCTAAGAGTGGATTATTTGAATTGGCCATCTTTTGAATCCAAGCACCGTTCACTTTTTTATTTTCCTGTTGAAGTTTTTTTGACATCATTTTTCGCTCCATCTTGGTAATTCCTTCTTTAGAAGCTTGCTTAAAAACAGGTAATGGAAGGTCTAATAAAACAGTTTTTTTCGCATCCGCTAATAGTTGATCGACAATGGAATTTAAAGGTATCGTTGATTTTTGATCCAACATTTCAAGTGAAATACCAAAGCCGGCACGCCCGTATAAATGAGATATCTTCTTTCTTAAGGATGGCATAAATGAATAGTTTTTTCAGTTTGACTCTGTAGAATGACGAAAGTTTAATATTATTTCCTATTTTGGAACAGCTAAATTTCATCAATCAATCTACACAAAAATTATGAAACGAAGAGCAGCCTTAAAAGCCTCCGCGATCACTACCAGCGGATTATTCTTAAACCTTAATGGTGCTGTGGCCAACAGAAAAGCAGGGTTGGAAAATTCAACCAATCCACTAAAAGGAACTTTTAAGCATTCTGTCTCCCGTTGGTGTTATGGTAAAATTCCTTTAGAAACCTTTTGTCAAACAGTGGCAGATTTTGGAATGCATTCTATTGAATTAACGGGACCAGAAGAGTGGGAGGTGATGAAACGATATGGATTGACCTGTGCAATTGGTTGGGACAAATATCCAGAAGGCGTAGGATTAGATAATTTTTATACCAATCCTGAAAACCACGCTGCTTTAGAAACTTATTATCGAGATCTAATTCCAAAAGCCGTAAAAGCAGGGGTAACTAACTTAATTGCCATCGCTGGCCAACGGCAAGGCCGCTCCGATTACCAAAATTTAATTAACTGTAAGAATGGTCTAGCACCCGTGATGAAAATGGCGGAAGATAATGGAATTACCATTTCGATGGAATATCTAAATTCAAAAGTAGATCATGCCGATCATCAATTTGATAATATGGAGTGGGGCGTCGCGCTTTGTGAAATGCTAGGTTCTCCTAATTTTAAAATCCTTTACGATATTTATCATGCGCAAATCATGGAAGGAGATGTGGTTGCCACGATTCGAAAATATGCCGATTATATTGCTCACTATCACACCGCAGGAGTTCCAGGCCGAAACGAAATTGATGAAACCCAAGAGTTGAATTATAGATTTATTATGGAAGAAATAAAAAAGACAGGTTATACCGGTTTTATTGGACAAGAATTTATTCCTTCCGGTGCGACCCAAGAAGAACAACTCGCAGCTCTAAAAGCTGCGGTGATGATTTGCGATGCATAGCGATGAATCAGGGCTTAAGAATAAATTGATCAACTTATGAACAAGAATTAGACTGCCACGGATAATCACCTTTTTGGTAGGATCGACCATGTAGAGAAAATGAATTATCTAACTATGGAAATCGAAAATTCACTAACCTAAAAATATAAATTATGAAAAATCTATTTATTGTTTTTTTGACTATTCTTTGTTTATTCAGTTGTAAAAAAGACCCAATAGAAGAAATTCCACAAGTTGTCTGTGTTGCAGATTTTTGTATTGATGGGGAATGGATTTGGGTATCATCTTCCGGTTCTTTAGCGGGCGTAATCATCACTCCTGAAACGGAAAATGAATCAAGGAGATTAATCATTACCAGCACTACTTACCAAGAATATCATGGTAATGATTTAGTCATAGATACCGACTACGAATTTGTAGAATCGGATGAATTACTTGGATTTACAAATGAGAATTTAGTGCTTAAATTAGGAACGGGAAATTGGCTAGCCGTCATTGATCAAGGCGAAACGCTTTTATTAAGAGAACCTTGTTTCGATTGTTGGGATCACGTTTATGAATTAGAATAATGATATGGTGTCTGTAATATCCAGGTGGAATATGATTGTCAAATAAGTAAATTAATATGGCGAATCAGAGGTTGAAAGTAAATTTTCTAAGTTTTTTCTCCATCAATATTTAGGATTTTAGTTACACTTCAACTACTGATTCGCAATATTAATCCGTTTGACAGAATCCGCATAAACAATTTCAGTAGGAAGGTGTCTACTCTTTTTTTCCATACTAGGATTTTGGATATATTCGATTAATTGACGTAGGACTGCTTGTCCCATTCTTTTACCAGAATCTTCGATATAAGTAATTCGAGGATAAAATTGGTTCGTAAAAATGCCATCACTGATCGCCACAACTGAAACATCTTCAGGAATCGAAAGATTGAGTTTCCGTAGATTATTGGTGGTAGAAAAAAGCAATTCGTCGGTCATAGAAAAAATGCTAGTAAAAGTATTACTACTCAAAAGAACAGGTAAAATATTATTCATCAAATCTACCTGCATCGCATTGACAACATGATCCGGATTTGGCACCAACCCAAATTCTTCGAAAGCTTGTTCATAGCCTTTTATTCTTTCAACGGTGATGGCTAAAGAAGGATTGGCAAAAATTCCGAGAATATTTCGATGACCATTTTCTAACAAAATTTTCACCCCTTTTTTTGCTGCAAGCTGATTATCAATGGTTAAACTAGGAAAACTTGTATTGGTAATTACTCGATCATACATCAGACATTCGATATTTGCTCGGGCGAGCTCCTCGATATGGGCCATGGTATATTTATTCGTACCAATGGTGACAGAAATCATGACCCCTTCCACTGCCCATCGGATACATTGTTGGATCGCTTCTCTTTCTTGTTTAATATTATTATTGGTTTCAAAAATCACCAAAGAATAAGGCGTATCCGCAATCGCAGCATTTACTCCTTCAATCAAAGAAGGATTATAAAACATATTGATCTCTGGTAAAATCAAAGCAATTAATCCAGAGTGCTTTTTTCGAAAAAAACGGGCCTGCAAATTAGGGCGATAATTCAAGTGTTCAGCGGTCTCCTTTACCCGACTTTTAGTTGCTTCACTAATGTCTGGGTGATCGCTTAAAGCACGAGAAATAGTGGAGGTAGAGAGATTCAACATATTCGCTAAATCTTTGATGGTAATTCTTCTCATAATCAATAGTAAAGTTTTGTTAGCAAAATTAGAGGCTTAAAATGAACAAAAGCATTTGCTTGGTTATCGATATGATGCAAATCTTGAGATTTATACAAAAAGTCTTCAGGCCTTAAGCGATAATTTATAAAGCACTGATTGTCAGCTATTTGAACGAATTGCATTAAAATACTTCGATATGCCGAATTTGGTGTTTTATCGTCAAAGATAAGTAAAAGTTATTAACCGCAACCATTCCCGCAAACGTTTGCGTAAATATTTGTTTCTTTTATTTAATATTAATTTTTATTTTTGACGATCACAGAATAACTATCTATAATTTTATTACATTCTTTCTTTTTCTGCTCATTTGGCAGAACAAAGAGGAGCTATTTTATTATTTTACAAAATTTTCTAAAAAATTGACGTATGAAAAAATGCTTAACTAAATTTTTATTCTCTGCCCTTTTTGTGGTAGTACTGGTTAGTACCAGTATGGCACAAATAAAAGTTACCGGAACGGTGATGGATGGAGAATATAATGAACCATTAATAGGTGCTACGGTACAGATTAAAGGTTCTACCGTTGGAACAGTAACAGATATTTCTGGAGTTTACAATCTTGTAGCCAATACAGGAGACATACTTGTTTACTCTTACACTGGTTTTGATTCAAAGGAAATGACTGTCGGAACAGACGCTACGATGAACGTAACAATGTCTGCAGGGTCTACCCTTGATGAAGTGGTTGTAGTAGGATATGGTTCTCAAAGTGAGAAAGAGATTACTTCTGCCGTAGTTCAATTAGGAGAAGAAGAATTTAACAAAGGAGTTATTTCTGATCCTTCTCAATTATTACAAGGTAAGGTAGCGGGACTACAGGTTTATAACCGTGGTGGTGATCCTAATGCTTCTGCAACGATTCGTCTTCGTGGTATTTCTACGCTTGGAGCAAACGTACAGCCTTTAATTGTTGTAGATGGTATCATCGGTGCATCTTTAGATAACGTTGATCCTAACGATATCGAAAGTATGAGTGTACTTAAAGATGGATCTGCTGCAGCAATCTATGGTTCGCGTGGATCTTCTGGGGTAATCCTAGTAACGACTAAATCTGGTGCTAAAAATGGCGAGATGAAAGTTAGCTATAATGGGCAGTTCTCTGTTTCTACCGCAGTAAATACAGTTGAGGTATTAAACGGACCAGACTTTATTGCAGCAGGTGGAGTAGATTTAGGTAGTAATGTAGATTATCTAGATGAGATCACTCAGAATGGTTTCCGTACAACACACGGTTTATCTGCTTCTGGTGGTACTGGTAACACAACGTACCGTATCTCTGCTAACTATCGTGAAACAAACGGTATCCTAAAAAATACTGGTTTTGATCAATTCAATACTCGTTTAAACTTAGGTACTCGAATCTTGGATGATAAGTTAAAGATTGACTTTAACGCTTCTTACACGAACCGTAACCAAGACTTTGGTTTTAACGAAGCATTGCGTTATGCAGTAACGACTAACCCTACGGCTCCTATCTTTGCAGAGGATGCTGGTTTTGCTTTTGATGGTGCACCTTTCGGTGGATACTTCCAGACATTGGGTTTATTTGATAGTTTTAATCCAGTTGCTGTAATTGAGCAAAATCGTAATGAAGGAGTTCGACGTGAATTTAACTTTGCAGCTAACTTCGGTTATTCTATCTTAGAAAATTTGACGGCTAATTTCCGTGTTTCTCAGCAACAGTCTGATGTTGCTAATGAACAATATTACCCTACAACAAGTCACTTCCGTGGAAATGCTTCAAGTTTAAGCCGTAGAGGTTTAGCTAATTTCTATGAGCAAAACAGAGATTTTGAACTTTACGAAGGATATGCAACTTACTTGACGAACTTTGGGAATACAGACCTTACCCTTACTGGTGGTTACTCTTTCCAAGAATCTAGATTTGAAGATCGATTCTTCAGTCTTGGTGGTTTCCCAGATGATTCTAAAGACTTTAGCAATATTATTGAGACTTCTCAGGATTTACAAGACGCTGGTTTTATCAGTGCTAACTCTAGCCAATCTCCAGATGAAAGAATTATCGCTTTCTTTGGTCGTGCCAATGCAACAATTGACAACGCAATCTTCTTAAACGCTTCTATTCGTAGAGAAGGTTCTTCAGCACTTGGTGCTGATAACCGTTGGGGTTGGTTCCCTGCCTTCGGAGTTGGTGTAGACATAAACCGTTATGCAGACATTGGTGGACTTGATTTATTCAAGGTAAGATTAGGATATGGTGTAACTGGTGCATTACCAGGACAAGCTGGACTTTCTCAAGAAGTTCGTACGGTTAATAATCAAGACGGTAGTATCACTACGACGCTGAATCGTGCTGCTAATCCAGATCTTAAATGGGAAGATAAAGCAGAAACTAACCTTGGAATTGAAGTTGCAAGTGGTCGTTTTTCTGGAACGCTTGATTTATATAATAGAACGATTTCTGATTTTATCTTAACAGTTGCTGTACCAACGAGTGAGTTTGGTACAAATACACAGGTTCAGAATGCTGGTGAATTGAATACTAAAGGAGTTGAGTTAGCTTTAAATTATGATGTTGTAAAAAATAGCAACTTTAGCTATACTACTGGAATCGTTTTATCTAGTTACAAAACAAAATTGAATGATTTTGTTGATTCATTAAATGTACGTGGAAACTTAGGAGCACCTGGTCAAAATGAATCTGCTCCAATTTTAGTAGAAGTTGGAGAAGAGATAGGACGGATTTATGCACCAGTCTTTACTGGAGTTGATGATGCAGGAAACCCAATTTTTGCTGACCTTGATGGAAATGGCGAAATCCAAGGTGCTGCTGGTGATGCCTTATCAGACGAAAATGATTTCCAAGTAGTTGGAAATGGTATTCCTGACCTAGAAATAGGTTGGACCAACAATATTAGCTTTGGTAATTGGAATGTAAACGCTTTTTTCCGTGGTGCTTTTGGCCACAGTTTGGTAAATAGCTTTAGATTATTTTATGAGCCAAGACTAGCTTCTCAAGGTTCTTACAACTATGTAACTACTGAAAAAGCAGTGGATGGTTTAACTACTGCACGTTATAGCGATCTATATGTAGAGAACGCAAGTTTCTTTAAATTAGACAACTTGTCGATTTCCCGACGATTTAATTTGAACAATAAGTACTTCGATGCCATTAATTTATCGTTAATTGTGGAGAACGCGTTCACTATTACTGGTTATACTGGTACTAACCCAGAACCAAACCTCGTAGATTTCCCTCCTGTCGCTAATGGTGAGACAGTAGACGTAAATGCTGGAGATCCTTTGGCACCTGGTATCGATCGTAGAACGAACTACTTTAACTCACGGGCTATTTCATTAGGCATTAACTTTAACTTTAAATAAAACAACATGAATAAATTTTCTAAAATTGTATTAGCCTCACTGGCTATCTTCGCTGCTCAGTCCTGTACGGACTTGGAAGAGGATTTGGTGGGCGAGATAACGGATGATATCTCCATCCCTGTAAGTGATCAAGTAGATCCAGGGAATGCCGACTTTTTTGACCCAGGTGCAGCTCCGTTAGGAGTGCTATCTGGTGCTTTTGCTGAACTACGTAATACAGGTACTGCTAATCATGGTAGCTACTACGCAGTCCAAGAATTACCAACCGATGAAATGGTGATCGCTGCTAAAGGTGGTGACTGGTTTGATGGGGGTATCCTTATCCAATTGCACGAGCATACCTACACGCCTTCTCATGGATTTATCGAAAATGCATGGAATGGTTCTTATGCTGCTATTAACAATGTTAATGAATTATTAACTGGTGGTGCTTTGGATGCTAACGCAACTGCACAAGCAAGAGCTTTACGTGCTTATTTCTACTGGAGATTAATGGATATGTTTGGCGGTGTAAAAGTCGTAACAGCTCCAGGTCAAGATCCTCCACAGGTGAGCCGTCAGGAAGTATTTAATTGGATTGAATCTGAATTATTAGACGTTATCGGTGTTTCTGCCATCACTCCTGGAGCAGATATTTCAGGAAGTGATCTAAACACTACTAATAATCCTTACCAAATCAATGTTTATGGTGCCCTAGGTATCTTAGCAAAGGTTTACTTAAACGCTGAAGTTTATACGGGTACGCCACGTTGGCAAGAAGCAGCAGATGCTGCCGGTCTTGTAATCGATAGTGGTGTTTATTCGCTTTGTGGCGCTGGTTGTGCCGTTCCTAACTTAGGTAGAAGACCTGGTGTTGATACTGATCCTGAAATGTTAGAAGGATTCGCAGCTGTTTTTGCTCCTAATAATGGTGGTAACCCAGAGCATATCTTTACGATCAACTACGATGAAGTAGATGGTGGTGGTATGAACTTTAGCCAAATGAACTTACACTATTCTAGTCAAGTAACTTGGAACTTACAGTCTCAGCCTTGGAATGGTTATGCTACATTGGAAGAATTCTATAATTCTTATGATGATAACGATGATCGTAAAGCTGCCAGCTTTATTGCAGGTTCACAGCAAGATGCAAGAGGTGGAGATATCCTAGATTTCGCTACAGATGATGATGACGGTATCGTTCTAAATTATACACCATCTATCAATGAGCTACAGCCTAACTCTGTACGTCAAGCTGGTGCTCGTGCTGGTAAGTTTAGCTTCCGTCAATTCGGTCGTGATAACATGAGTAATGATTACCCAATCGTTCGTTTAGGTGATATGTTCTTAATGCGTGCTGAAGGATTGGCTCGTGCATCTGGTGATTGGAACTTAGCACTGAATGATGTAAACATTGTAAGAAGTCGTGCAAATGCTGGTGACTTGGGAACTATGGATGCAGAAGAATTTCTCGCAGAAAGAGGTCGTGAAATGTTCCAAGAAGGATCACGTCGTACTGATTTGATTCGTTTTGACGCTTACAACCGTGCTTGGTGGGAAAAACCAACATCTGACGTTACTAGAAATATTTTCCCAATTCCTGTTAATCAAATTACCGCTGCTAATGGTACTTTGACGCAGAATCCTGGGTATTAATATCTAGTTATCTAGAAAGGTTTTTATAAACCTTATTCCGAAAAGGGTTGCTTTTACGAAAGCAACCCTTTTCTATTTTTTGATCCACCAATAGAAATAGAAAACTGAACAAATAAGATCATTTCCAAATCAAAATTTTATTAATTGACCCTACCTTAGATTAGTTATAATCAAATGATCTATCTATCTTTATGTTACTGAAGTTGTTTAAGAATAGATGATTTATTTGCAAGTCATTGATCCTCAATACTTCAGCTAATTTTACATTTGAACTATGAGATTTTTATTGTTTTTCTTTTCTATTGCTTGTCTACTTTTTGCTTGTTCTCCAGAGCCAATAGACCCCTTGTTTCTATTGAGAACAGACACGACTATTCAATTTGAAAATAAGCTAAATTATACGGAAGACTTTAATCCTTACACTTACCGAAATTTCTATAACGGTGGTGGTGTAGCCCTTGGCGATATCAATAATGATGGACTGATTGATATTTATTTTACGGGTAATCTGGTGGACAATAAACTCTATTTAAATAAAGGAAATTGGGCGTTTGAAGATATCACAGAAGCAGCAGGAGTTGCCTGTCCTGCAGTATGGTCTTCTGGTGCCAATTTTGTCGATATTAACGGTAATGGACTTTTAGATCTTTATGTTTGCAAAGCGGGTAAACCAGGTGGAGAAAGACGGCATAATGAATTGTTTATCAATCAAGGTGATCTAACCTTTAAAGAATCTTCTAAAGAATATGGTTTGGATATTGAGGGCCTTTCTATCCAATCTGCTTTTTTTGATTATGACCGAGATGGTGATTTGGATTGTTATTTATTGAATAATTCATTGCGGTCGGTTGGAGGTTTTGATCTAGTGAAAGACAAACGAAAAATTCCTACCAAAACTGGAAATAAATTTTTAGAAAATCGCGATGGCCAATTTTATGATGTCAGTGAAACGGCTGGAATTTATACCAGCGCGATTGGATTTGGACTTGGTATTACCCTTAGCGATTTTAACTTAGATGGTTGGACGGATATTTATATTTCAAATGATTTTTTTGAAAAAGACTATCTCTATCTCAATAATCAAGACCGAACATTTTCAGAAGTAAGTGCGGATTATTTTCAATCGCTACCAATGGGTTCAATGGGTGCGGATGTAGGAGATTTGGACAATGATCAAAGACCGGATTTGATGATCACAGAAATGCTACCTGATTCGCTTCATCGTAAAAAAACAAAAGCGACTTATGAATCTTGGAAAAAATATTCCCTAGCAGTTAAAAACGGTTATGATCACCAACTGCCTCGAAATATGCTGCAACGAAATTATGGAGAAAGTGGATTTTTAGAACTGGGTCGAATGTCAGGTGTCTCGGCTACCAATTGGAGTTGGTCTTGTCTTTTACAAGATTTTGATAATGATGGGTTGAAAGATATCATCGTTGCCAATGGTATTTATAAAGATTTATTGGATAGAGATTATTTGACTTTTATCGCCAATGATACTAAGATAAAAAACATGATTGCGAGCGGTGAAAACGCCATCACCAAACTAATTGATGCCATGCCTTCGCAAGCAGTACCAAACTTTGCATTTAAAAATGAAGGTGGTTTTAATTTTTCTAATGAAACCAAATCTTGGGGACTCG